>CANQCI010000019.1 GCA_947589675.1 uncultured Bacilli bacterium
TGCATTGACTGGAAAAGGGTCTAAAAAAACACCGAAGGTGTTTTTTTAATTATCGCGTAGCGATTTCGTACAAAAAAGTAAAGGGTTTGAAAAAAATTTCTTCAATCATATGCTCTAAATATGTAAATTGACATCTATTTACATTATGATTTAACTCTAACACACAAAAAGAGCAATTCTTTTAAAAGTTGCTCTTAAAATCTTATTAATGATTATTAATATTAGTTAAAGTAATTTCTACTTTACCTTCAAAGACTTTACCTTGGTCATAATTTTGTTCTCCCCCAACACCATGAAGAGTCATATCAATAACATAGGAATGAACACTACCTGGTTCAATTCTAATTCCATTAGTTATCATTTCATCACTCTTTGGAGCTGTTTTCCAATCTTGATTATAACCACCATCAGATGTAACTTTATACCAGAAGTTATCTGATGTATAAGTATTTTGGGTAACTAACCACTTTATATCATAATATAAAGGAACTGTTGATTGATTGGTAATAGTAAATTCTAATGGTTTAACTGTTTTATTAACATCGCCCTCTTGATCATCAGGATATAAATTTTCAGTTAAAACATCATTGGAACTTTCAAATAAAACATATAATGAAGTTGAACCGGCGGTCTCAGTACCATCTCCACTTTCCGTAACTCCCCCATTTTCCGGCGTAATAATTGATGAACATTTTAAATCACAAATATAATCATCATTGACATCGATATTGATATCCGGAATACCATCTTGATTAGTATCAATATTTAAATCTGGGACACCATCACCATTAGTATCTAAATTAACATCGGGTTTGCCATCACCATCTAAATCCACATTAGTATCCGGGAAGCCATCCCCATCAGTATCACAATTGACATCACACTTGCCATCATGATTAGTATCTTGGTTAGTCTTATTACTAAGAGTTCCATCTGGTTCCTCTTTATTGAACATTGGTTTCTTATTATCCCCATAATCTAAATTAGTATCAGGAATACCATCACCATTCGTATCACAGTTGATATCACACTTACCATCATTATCTAAGTCTTGGTTTTTCTCTTTTTCTGGAACAGTTGAATTAGCACAGTTGGTATCACATTTACCATCGCCATTTTTATCAATATTAATATCAGGGTGTCCATCCCCATCCGTATCAATATTTAAATCGGGAACCCCATCCCCGTTGGTATCTAAATTAACATCAGGTTTACCATCGCCATCAACATCGACATTCGTATCAGGCCAACCATCTTTATTCGTATCACAATTGATATCACATTTGCCATCCCCGTTGGTATCCTGATTAGTTTTATTACTAACTGTACCGTCTGGTTCTTCTTTATTAAACGTTGGTTTTCGGTTATTACCATAATCTAAATTAGTATCGGGTACGCCATCACCATCGGTATCACAGTTGACATCACACTTACCATCACCATCTAAATCTTGATTTAATTTATCATTTGGTGGGTCTGGATTAAGACATTTGTAATCACACTTACCATCCCCATCTTGATCAACATTTAAATCAGGCTTGCCATCATTATTACCATCAATGTTTGTATCGGGTTTACCATCTCCATTGGTATCAATATTAATATCTGGTACGCCATCACCATCTAAATCGACATTCGTATCTGGCCAACCATCTCTATTCGTATCACAGTTTAAATCACACTTGCCATCCCCATTAGTATCTTGATTAGTCTTATTACTAAGGGTTCCATCTGGTTCTTCTTTATTAAAGGTTGGATTATTATTACCATTGTAATCGACATTCGTATCAGGCTTGCCATCATTGTTGGTATCACAATTGACATCACACTTGCCATCGCCATCTAAATCGACATTTAAATTTTTCTCAAATTCTGATGGATCTTTGCCACTACAATTAACATCGCATTTGCCATCCCCATCAATATCAATATTTTTATCGGCTAAACCATCGTTATTACTATCCACATTTAAATCAGGCTTGCCATCATTATTTAAATCAACATTTAAATCAATATGACCATCACCATCTAAATCAACATTGGTATCTGGCCAGCCATCATCATCGATATCACAGTTAATATCACATACTCCATCTTTATCAATATCTTGATTGGTCGGATTATGGATCGAGCCATCAGCCATTTTAACATTAAAATGTTTCTTAAAATCATTACCATAATCAATATTAAAATCAGGCTTTTTATCCCTATTAGTATCACAGTTAATATCACAAACTCCATCATCATCTAAATCAATATTTAAATCCGGAATCCCATCATTATTTAAATCAACATTCATTTGCCCTTTAATTAAATATTGAACCCCAGCATAAGTGGCTGTTCCTCCTAAAAGTAATAATCCCAACAACAAAAGAAGAAAAAACAACCATTTATTCCGGAAATGAAAATCAAATATTAATTTACTTCCTATTTTTTCAACTCTTAAACTTTTAGGTAAATAAACTATATTATCCCCAACATCATAAGCTACATTCAAAGTCTTTTCGATATATTTTCTAGTTATTTCTAACTTATCTTCATACATATCTTTTAAAATACTTTCAATCTTGGCATCTTGGTCTTTAGATTCTAATAAAATAAATTCTTTTAAATCTAAAACAATTCTTTTACTTCGACCGATGTCTTGAGCTTTTTGATATTTCTTCTTAGCTTGTTCCTTCTCCTTTGCCAAAATAATCACCCTTTACTATTTTAATAGTGCCATTGCTTTTTTCTTATTCTTACTATAACTTTCTACTAAATCATTAAATTTATTATCAATACTTTTAACAATTCTTTCTTTTTTCTTATTAGCTTCTTTAAATTCTTTAATTAAAATTCTTTTAAATTCTGTTTCATTAACATTATTATTAAAAACAAAATCCGTTACTAATTTACTAATATAATTTTTAGGATTACTAACTTCATTTTTATTATCATTTTCTTTTAAAGCTTTATTATCTATATAAAAAGCTAAATCATATTTATTTTTAATATTAATATCTTTAACTTCTTCTTCATATTTTTCAATATCACAAAATGGTTTAATATTATTTTTTTCTAAATATTCCCATAACTCTAAAGCTTTAATAAAGTTTTGTTCTTTTAAAATAACATTGGTTTTCCGAATAGGACTCCTTACTGGGGCGGCTTCTTTTAAGCTTTTAATGAAAGTACTTCCTCGGAAATCGGAAATCACATCCCGAATATGTTCAATCCGAGCTTCAACACTATGCCCATCTTTTGAGTTATCTACTTCATCATGAAAATCACTTTCTAAATTAACATTGATTTTAACCGTTTCTTTGCCATTTTTAATCTCGCCATTATAAGTAACTTTATTATTAATTTTGGCATAAGACTTTTGATCTGATTCATTTAATTTATTTTCGACAAATATATATAGATTATCAACTAATGATTTGATAAATCTATTTTCATATAAATCAGTTGTTTCTTCCCGATAAACATTTAGTAATTTTAAGGGAACAATACTCCCATCATCTTTTACTTCTTGGATAAGCGAAGTATGTTGAGCCAAATGTTTAATACTTTCCTCAGTTACAACCTTGGCTTTTGCAATTGGCACAATGTTTTCTTCTTGAACAATAAATCTTCTCGGATTACGAATAATATTATCAATATAAGGGACAGTTTCTTCAATCATATCCATCCATGATGTATCACTCGTCACTTTATCAACGTTTCTTTTAACATTAATTTGCGATTTAGTTTCATTTAAAAAATTAGTAATTTCATTAGAAGATAAACTTTCTAAAAAATTTTCAATATTCATAACTTACTCCTAAATAGTTTTCTTTAACCGAAGTAAATAAGCTTTACATTCCGGCATTTTCCCAGTTCCAAATAATTCTTCTAAGTAACTAATAAAACCATCTATTTCATCTTTAATATAAGCTAGATTTAATTGTTCAAATTTTCTTAAGATTTTGTGAGCAATTAAGTAATCGATGCCGGCAATTTCATCGCCCCCACAAGCAACATAAGATGGCACAAAATCTTTTAATTGTTTAACAATCCGGTTCCCAAAAGCTAGACGGAAGTGATCAATTACATAACGATCCATTTCTTCAATCTTCTTTAAGTTATCGGGACTTACCGCATGTTCATCACTAGCTTTATCAAATAAACCTTGTAAATATTTATAACTTATTTCCACATTATCGGTATCTGGAGCTTCAAACACTTCACATTTATCATCAATAGCAATTGGCATTGCCCGGTCATACACTTTATCTGTAATCATAAATGTGGAGTCATCGTTATTAATTGTCCCAATATACCACATATTTTCGGGAACTTTAATTTTGCCAGTTTCGAGCTTTTTTGGGTCATTTGGCCAAGTATTAGGAACTAATTCCACTACCCAGTCTTTTTTATTAGGTAATTCCAAAACAGATAACATTTCGGCAAAATAATATTCAACCCGGCTGATGTTCATTTCATCTAAAAGCGTAACATAAACTTGGTCAGTATATTGGGCTTCATACATACTAGTTAAAATTTCCGTTTCATTAAACTTCTTGGTAAATTCATTGAAGTATCCAAATATTTCGGTTGAGTCCCGCCATGAAGGTTGAACACTAGCAACAGTTGTTTCATTTTTAATAAAAGAACCAAAGGCATAAGCTAAACTGGTTTTCCCAGTACCACTAATCCCTTCTAAGATTATTAATTTATTTGAGGCAAGGGAAGCTACAAACAACCGCACCATCCCAATATCATAATAAAGCTTTAAACGAGATGCCATGTAATTGCGGAATGTTTCACAAAAACTTTCTAAGGTAAAATCATTTTTAATTTCCTCAGGTGTAAAACTAGCGTACTTTTTATCAACCTCAGTTAATTTAAAGAATCTACTTTCCCCTTCTTTTAATTCATTTTTAACATTACCATCTTCATCATACTCAATATTTCCATCTTCATCAGTAATTTCTTTAATCTTGGAATTTTGTAATTTTAATTTAAATATATCATTATTTAAACTTTCTATTTCTTCAATTAATTGATCTTCTCTTCGGACATTTCTTCGATATCTTAAATAAACTCTAATAGCCCTCGTAATAAAGAAAACAATAATCGCAAAGATAGCAATCAAAAAGATAACCGAAAATATAACGATGACTAAACCTCCCCCTTTTAAATCAGCTTTATATTCTCTTATGACATCAATATAATTAATAACATTAAACATTCTAATTAAGCCGGTAAAGAAACTTTTAACTATATCCATTAACCCTTCAAAAAAAGGTGCCATAAACTTAGTAAAAAATTCACCATATACACTCATATATTAAGCCTCCCTATCATTTACTATAAAATTAACTTTTCGATTATTCCACGAATATATCTTTTCTTCATTTAATTTCTTAAACTCACTATTTATAAAAACATCCATATCTCGTCCAAAATAATTATCATTAACTTCACCATGTTCTAAACATAAATAATTAATTTTATAACCCATACTCTTTAAATTATTAATTTCTTCATTAAGTTCATATTTATCATCAACTTTAATTAATAAACTAACATTTTCTTTTAAATAACTATCCCCGATTAATTTTATATTATCTTTATTAACTGGTATTAAAAACGTTGGTATTTCGCGATTAGATATTAATTCTTTTAAATAATATATTTCTAATAATTCATAAGATATTTTAAAATACTTATCTTGATATTTATCCTCAATTTCTTTTACTAACTTAGTATCATATTCATCTAAATCATTTACTTGATAATTAAATTTAACTAAATAATATTTATCATCATCGGTATATTTTTCATAACTATTATAATATAATTCATTTTCAAAACATTTAAAAAACTTCTCTTCATTACTATTATTCTTCTTAATTAAATCAAATAAATTATTAATAGTTGGTATATTATTTAAATATATTTTTAATATTTTCGTATTTTCTAAATACTTTAATAAATATTTAAATTTATTCTTAGTATCCAAAAAGTTTCCATCTACTATATTAGTAGCAATATCTAAATAGGTCGCAACCGTAACTATTACAGATAATAAAAATGTTTCATTCTTTTTTTCTTTTAACATTAAAGTTTGATTATTCTTTTTACAATAAGATACTAAAGCTTTTAAAACAACATTGATATTATCATTTACATATTCTATTGGATTATCTCGATGCATATTATTATCAAAATAATAATTATTTACATATAAATCAATTACTTCTTTAGCATATTCTAAAAATTCCTGTTTTGTTTTCCATAAAGTATTATTTTCTAAAGTAATTATTGACTCTAAGCTTTTGGCATAATCATTTAAGTTTTTAGCTTTCTTACTTAAATATTTACTCTTTAAATTACTAATCACCTTAGTCACCAACCTATTCTTGTTAAATTATACCAAAGAAATCAGATGTTTGCAATTGCTATTAAACTAAAAAAATACCTCCAAAATTATAATTAATTCTAAAGGTATTTATATCTAGTCAAATTAATTAGGTACTTTTCCCTAATAAGCATTTTTTATTCCATCACTAATTTATATGGATTAGTAATTGTTCCTTCACCTGATTCTATCTTTACTTGATTATTTAAATAAAATACTGGTCTTACCCCCCAACCATCTTGGGAAACGTGGTTGCTAACCATACCTTCTGCATTAATTCTAACATTTCCAGATGGAGTACCATTTTTAGATAATGCCCATTCAAAGTAACCAACATAAGCCCAATTATCATTAATAGATTGGCGATAGTCATTTTCAGGAACACTATTTGTATAACCATTATATGACCAATAATGCGGAGAAGCAGCATACATATAATCAGAAAAATACATTAAAGCAATTTTATCAGCCTCATCATCTACTTTATTAACTTGATTTTTTCCTATTTCACATTCATAATCTACCTTAGCATTATTATTAAAATAAATAGTATTTAAACATCCATTAGTTTGATAATGATGAGGCGATATCATCTCTTGATATTTTGAAGAAAAGGTATTATATAAATTTTTATTAAAATTAACCATATTTAAAGGACTATTTCGCCATGCATAATCATCTGTTTGAGAAAAAAAGAAATAATCAACACTTTCCTTTTTACTATTTGTTCCACTTCTAACATTAGCCTTACTAAAAATCGCTCCCTCATCACCTAAAATATCACTATTAGCATAATCAGCCTTAAGTAGTTTCATTTCATATTTACCATCTGGATTTTTAAAAAGCCCAATTATCCGGTATAAATTATCATAATTATTTTGGTCATCACAAGTATCACTTCCAAAGCAAACATAATTATTTACGACACTATTACTTCCCGCATAACGATAAGAATAATCCTCAGCTTCTAAAATATAATTTTCCATTTCATCATAATCACTTTTGCCATCATGATAAATTATATTATTATTCGTTATAGACATTTTAGCAATTTGACAGCTCGCATATGCCTCTTCACAATTTTCGTGAAATTCCGCTTTGCGGGTTTGAGCATTAATTGTATAAACTGGAGAACTATTGTTTTCTTGATTAACACTAATTATGTTGATTTCATAATTAGTTAAATCGGCTAAATCTGTAAATGTATAAGTTGAACTTTCATCTTCAATTGTTTTTTCTATGCCTCCCCCTTTTATTTTATAAATATATTTACTAACTTCTTTATCACTGGTTACATTTATGGTAAATTGATTATAACTAATATCGCTTACATCAACATTAGTTATATTAGGTATATCTCCCCAACTTAAAGTAACTTTAGTTTCATAAACATTGGTTTTAAAACCTTCTGAATCAACAGCATAACTATAAATATCATACTTGTTATCTTCACTTAATTCAGCAAATGTATAGGTATTTCCCTCAGCACTTTTGTTATATTCCAAATCTTTTCCCGTTTCTTTTAAAGCAAAATAATAATCTATAATTGAACTTGTTCCTTCCGTTGTTTTTAGAGTAGCTTTTAAACCATTATCGATTTTTTCAATACTTAAAGTATTTATATGTGATAACTTATAATTATCGTAATCATCTTTAGTTATAACAACTTTACCAGTTACTTCTTTGCCTGTATTTTTTTCTTGATCAGTATCTAAATTTATTAAAGTTAAAGTTATATGCCATTCTTGCGTAACTGTTCCATCAACAGCATCTTCCGTAACTTCTATGGGAAAGTCTTTAGCAATTAAAAATACCCCAGTTTTATTGGTAACATCAAATCCTTTAACATTCTTAATATTTTCTTTATATACTAGGTCAGAATTTTCTTCAATTTCTTTTCCATCAGGGTCAGTAATTGTTACTAAAAGTTCGGGAGTTTTTTCGAAAGTTGTATAATCTAATTCATTGGTTTCAATTGCCAGATAAACATTATATGTATCTTCGGCTAAATTAGTCGTATTATTAGCCTTTAATGTTGCTGATACTGTTGTTTCATCAGTGATATTTTCCCCATTTTGTTTAAAATTATCAGCATTAGCATAAATACTTAAAGTGCTACCTCCCTTAAAAGATAGATTATCGGTAGTATCGGCTCCAACTTCAATTTGAGCACTTCCACCCGTTCCTTTTTGGGCAGTAAAAAAGGCATAAGTGGCTCCAATTATTGTTCCCAAAAGTAATAACAAGGCAACAATTGCTATCTTTTTACTTTTTAGATTTTTATCATTTGCCATAATGGGAATCCCCTACTTTCTTTCTAATTATATACACGCAGAAAGATGTTAGTCAAGTTTAAATTTTTACATCTATGTCTATCTTTAAGTTGAGTATTATTGAACTTTTGCTACACATAAAATCTCTAAAAATTAAGTGCGTTAGTAACACTTTACATATTTTATTGTTTTAATCATTTAATATTTTACATAAAAAAGCCTAGGTTAGATTTCAAACCAAAATTATTTTGTTCTTTGTTACAGTTCAGTCAGATAAATACAGGGATTGAGGGACATTTTTAGTATAAAAATAATGTTTTTTAGCAAAAATTCAGTCAATATATATAATTTTTGCTCTAAAAAGAGAATTTGATACTTTATTAAAAATATCTATTATTCCCATTAATTACAATGATTTATTTATATTTTTAATTTCTTGACTGAACTGTAACTGTTCTTTAATCCATTGAAAAATTATTTATAGATTTTTGTAGAATTATATACTATAATATTTCTCGGAGATACCCTAGTTGGTGCTTTTCCTCGTTAGTCCTATAAATTTATATTTAAAAGGAAAGCGAGGTGATGTCCTATGATTGAGGAGATTCATGGAATACTTAATTATTCTAGTAATCATTTTGTATTTATTACAAAATCAACAAAGACATTAAAAAATGAGCACCATATCAATTTAGATAGAGTGCTCGTGCTACATAACATGGACTAACGAGCACCACAAAGGGTATCTCTTTTTAGTCCAACAAAGAATTAGAACAAAGAAAATTATTTCTCTTGTTCAATACTATTATATACCACTTATTAATAAAAATTCAATATTAAAAAAGCAGTAGTTAATATTATACATGATTTTTCGTTTATGTCAAATTTCCAAAAAAGCCTAAGTTAATTTTTTTTGAAATGTTAAGTAAGCGGACAAAAAACTTAAGTTTTAACCTTCTAATCTAAACTATTTTCATCTAAAAGAAAGTTATAAATCCCCATGGTTATTATACCCATTTCATTAATTCTGGGTTTAATATTATTTCTAACAATGATTATTTTTTTAAAAGAATCTTTAATATTATTAAAAGAATTGGTTTCTTGTTTTAGCTTATTAATATCATCAATTGAAAAAGCAGATTGAATATAATATTTATTATTTCCTTTTGATGCGATAAAATCTATTTCATAATTTTTTAAAATTCTTTTTTTATTTTTATCATAATCAGTTACATTAACTATCCCAATATCAACTGTATAGCCTCTTACTTTTAATTCATTATATATGATATTTTCCATAACATGATTTTCCTCGACTTGCCGAAAATTTAAGCGAGCATTACGTAAGCCAATATCTTCAAAATAATATTTATAAGGGGAATTAATATACTTTCTTCCTTTTATATCATATCTTTCAACTTTATTTAATAAAAAAGCATCTAAAAAATACTCAATATAACGATTAATTGTTTTATCACTTATTTTATGTCCTTTTGTACTAGAAAATATTTTCGAAAGTTTTAAAGGATTAGTTAAAGAGCCAATATCTGATGCTAAAATATTTAAAAGCTCACTTAATTCTACTCGGTTCTTGATATTATATCTTTCTAAAATATCTGATACATATACTTTATCAAATAAGCCTTTTAAATAATCTGTTTTCTTAGAACTATCTTCATGAGAAAGCACTAAGGGCATTCCACCATAATTAAAGTATTCATCCCAAGCCTCATCAACTGTTCCCTCATATACAGAAAAAAATTCTTTAAATGATAAGGGGTGAACTTGAATTTCGTCTCCTCGTCCCCGAAATTCGGTAATAACATCTTTGGATAATAACTTAGAATTAGAACCTGTTACATAAACATCAACATTTTTAATATGTAATAAACTATTTAAAACTTCTTCAAATCTATTTAAATATTGAATTTCATCTAAAAATATATAATATAAATTATTATCTTTTATCTTATTTTTTAGATAATCCAGAATAACATAAGGGTCACGAAATTTTTCATTAACCAAATCATCTAAAGCAATGGTTATAATATGTTTTTTATCTACCCCTTTATTTAATAGATAATTATAAAATAAATTAAATAATAAATATGATTTTCCACAACCATATATTCCAGTTATAACTTTAACTAAACTATTATTTTCTCGGATCTTTAACTCTTCTAAATAATAATCTCTTTTTATTTCTTTCATAAATTATCACCTATCAAAACTTTATTATTTTTAAAAAATTATTGTCAATAAGTCTATGACGAATTTTCTTGCATTTGCAAAGAATTTCGTCATAGACTAAAAAAACCTATAATGTTTTAGTTAGTACATTATAAGTAATTTAATCTATTTACTTGGATAAATGATCGTCTTTTCTATTACTAAATCTTCCTCTTTAATATCTAGTAATCTTTCAATCAAAGGACTAGTATTAACAACAACTTGTTTACTTTTAACTTCGCTTATAAACTTAGCAGCATTTTCTTTTGTTTTGGTAAATATAGCTGTGCTATAGTGGCTTCCTTCATAATTAATCCGGGCAATAGCCTCATCTAAATCCGCCACTAAGATTTGCTCACAAGCATAATCTAAATATTCTTTGACATATAAAATAATCTGGGAATTAATCTTTAAACTATTTAAAATAAGTTCGGGAAATAAATCATCATCTAGGTATATTTCAAAGTTTTCCATCCCACTTAAAAGTACGGGACATAAACTATTTTTTAAAATTTGGTTTTGTTCTTCTCTTTTAACAATCCCAATAATTAAATCAATATTCGCAAAGTTTTTATAGATAATATCATAATTATCGGCAACAAATAATTGGATTAAATTAGCTAAATTAAAGCTAGTTAATAAATCATTTAATAATTTGATAATTAATTCATTAGTTCCAAACATATAACCTTTATTTATAAATATACAAGGATTACCAGCAATAATATTTCGTAAAATCATTTCTATTATAATATAAGTATTACCATCATTAATAACTAAAACATTCCCAATACCCATGATTTGTTTACCATAAATAAGTTTTTTTTCGTTATCTTTTTTTAATTCTGTAATTTCTCCTAAAGAAACTTTTTCCAAAGAAACATTTTTAAAAATATTATTAATTATTTTTTTATCTAAGGGAAAACCATTGTTATTTTTTATATCAATATCATTAGCTTGTCTAATTAAATCATAGTTATCTTCTAACATAGTTTGAAATTTATTAATAATTATTTTATTTTGCTTAGATAAATTTTCTTTAGAAACTAATAACATTTGGGTTATTAATTGGTGAAAATCTTTAGCGACCATTTCTTTTCCCTCCTTTTTTTATTTCCTCATAAAGATTAATTTGTTCATCATTTAAGCGACTTAAATCAACATTAGCTTGGTTGATTTGCTCGATTGCTAAAGCTATTTGACTTAGCACTACCTCAGTTATATCAACTTTTTCTTTTTTATTTTCAATTTCCAAGTTATATAATATATCCCCAAGAATAAGAGTATTATCTTTTATTTCATAAATTATCGCAAAATTAGGATGAATAATTATTTGGGTATTTAAAGGATTTAAACTATATATTTGTGCTAATTGTTCTACAAAAAGTTTAGTATCATCATCTAAAACTAAATTAGTATGTTTAGTAACAGAAAATAATTTTAAGAAGGTGGCTAATTCTAACTTCGTAAAATTTTCATAATTATAAACTGGATATAAGTCATGATAAATAGCTAAATTTTCTCCTTGATAATTATTTTCATCGATATCTTTTTGGGACAATATATATTGAATCCGTGAATCACTTGTATAAAGGCGATGTCTTAAATTAACCGGAGGAACAAACTTTTTTGGTTCTTTAGGGTTATTATCAACTACTGCATTTGCCTTTAGAGCATCGGCAATATCATTATAACCTAAACCAACAGTTACTTTCCTAAGTCTTAATCCATCATATTGTTCTTTGGTAATTTTACCTTTTTTTAATAACTCGGTATAAACTTCTTCATCTTTTTTAATTAGACTTTCAGCTACACTCACATAAACTTGATATATTTCTTTAGCAAATAATTCGGCACTTTTACCAGCCTTACGAGCCCTTGTAAAAGCTTTATCAGGAATCTCAATATTATCAAAACAGATAGTATCATTATTTCGCCAAACCCAACTTTGAGCGGCAATATTATTTTCCTTATCATAAATTACAAATATTCGTCCATCTTCGGAAACCATACTATGTTCCATACATGCCTCAGCCATATTATTAATTTCTTGACAACAGTCTGTTAGAGTCCCAATCGCTAAAGCTAAAGGATCATCTAACCTGAGTATTTCAAAGCGATAATTATCAACTTGATTAGTAACCCTTGGAATACTACTATAGACCCTTTGCTTTCCATGATTATAGATTTCTTGTAAAATTTCAAAATCATCTTGGGAATAACCACCTACACCAGCAATACTGGCTAATTTTTCATTACCTGGCAAAACATGCCAATATTGATTTTTGGAAGCAAAGCTCTTAGCTAAATCCCAAGAGAGCACCCGATTACTATTTAAATGCTTAAATTCTTGAAAATTATGTTGAATAACCCCAATTAACCTGCCATAATCCTCATCCGTAAAAACTTTATCCAGATTATCAATAAAAAACTTCCTAAAATCAGGATCATATTCCAATTTAAAGCTACTAAATAAAGTGTGAATTTTATACGGATTTAAAAGCGGAATTTCGCTAAAACCCGTGAATATCATATGCAAAGCTTCACTAGTCTTTGGACATTTTTGGGGATCTATTTTTAAAATATAATCTCCTCTTTCATTTTCCCGATAAAATAATTTATAAACTTCCTCAGAAAGATTTATTTTTAAATCCGGTATTTCTTTTTGCATCGATTTAAGTAGTTTAATTAAATTATCTTTATTATAATAAGGAATAAAATCTTTAGTTTTTAAATAATTAACAAAGTCATCAATTGAACAATCTTGATCTGTATGGCTACTATAATCAAAAATAATTGACGACATATTATCATCTAAATATTTTAAAACATTTTTATTTTCTCCTTTAATAACCTTTGGAGGAACTAAAAGAATATCGTGCAACATATTAATTCCCATTAAGTCGTGGTCAAAGACCCCTAGGGCATAGGCAAGTTTTAGTATTCCATCTCTTACCTCAGGGGAATTACTATAATCTGGTATTTGCATATAACGACTCCAAATACTACCTGCTTGTAAGAACTTATCAACTTCTTCTACTGGAAAATTAAGCATTACTACAAAATCTGGAATAAACTTATTACCAGTTTTTTCATACCAAACTTTCATTAAATCAGCTTTTTCAAACATAACCATTTCGCGAATAGTTTCTGGTTTATTAATCCCTAATTTAACTCCTTTATCCCGACCAAAAACATTAAAGTAATAACTAAATTCATCTTTTAACTGACTACTTTTTAAAATAGCACTAGCAATATCTTTCCCATTTAAATATGGACGCCATTCTTTATGTTGTTTTATTTTTTCAAAAGTTAAATACTCCCTATTATTAGCATAATAAAGATTTTTTAATTCCTCTGGAGCATCAGGACTTAAAAATAACTCAGGGTGCTTCACAGGTAAAAAAGCTGGGGTATAAGTATCATTATAAATAATATTTCCATTTAAACATTGTTTAGTAATAATATCTTCAAATATTTTATCTAAACTAACCATAGATATATTCTCATCAATCTTATAATCAGTTAAATAAATACCTAAACCATTTAAAAAGTTGCCATATTTTAAACATAATTCATAAAACTTTTCATAACCTATAATATTAATAAAATTTAAGTAAGGGATATTTTCTTTTAACATACATCCCTCAATCTTTATTTTTTTTAATAAATAAGGAACATTATCCGGATTATTAAAAAATAATTCCAAGGCAAAAGCCCCTTCATAGAAAGCATCTTTTAGTTCTTTTGAAAAACTAGAATCAATAAATATATCAGAGTAAGTATTCCGAAAATTACCTTTTAGATAATCATAATTAATATGCCTTGAAAACAAATGATTTTTCCGCATAATATTTAAAGTCTTAGCAAACATATCTTGAAATTCTTGATAACCTAACTCTCCTTCTTGAAAATTAAGGATTCCCTCTTGTATATAATTATCATAATAAGCTTCAAAGAAATTAAATAAATTAGCCAATATCATAAGATTATTCGTAAAAAACCCCGTTTCTTGATCAAACTTTTGCATATTAGTTAAACCTAATATATCAATAATTAATTGTTGACTATAATTATTAACTAACGTATTTTCATTAATATTCATTAAATCTTTTTGATTATTTATATTATCTTTAAAATTAAAATCCTTAATTGTTAATAACCAACTAGGTATATCATCCTTAAAAGGATGATATACCCTTAAATAATAATATTTAATAGCATTACAAAAGTCTCTATCTAAATTTCCTGTATAACGGAAATTATCTTTAATAATATAGAAATTTTGATGTAATTCTAAATACTTAAATATAACAGGATATTTTAAGATTATTTCTTGTAACTTTCCCTTTTGATAATGTTCTTTTATATAATTAAATAAAGAATTTTCTTCAAAAAAATTATCTAAAATAATATTTTTAAATAAATTATAATTAGTTAAATAATCCGTAATAGTTAAATGACGATGATAATACTTATTTTTTATATCTTCCCTAACTTTTTCTATATTTAAAAAAAGGTAAGGATTTTCTTTTATAAATATCTCAGGATAATCTAATAAATTTATTGCCTCATGTCCATTTATTATTTTATTTGTTAAATAATTATTACATATATCTTTATATTCATTTATATCTTTATTATTTAATAAATTACTTAACTCTCTATCTTCTTTACTAAATAATGTCTTTAAATAATTATAATCTTCTTTATTATCTTTATATAATCTAACATAATTAATTAAGCCAATAGCTTCTAATAAATTAAGATTCAATTCTTTTTCTTGAAAATGATTATAAAAAGAATATTGATTTAATATTTCTAATTCATTTACTGAAAGATTACATATATCCTTTAAAGTTAAATTATTATTTAAATATTTATTTTTAATATTATCATTCATTTTAATCCCTCTTATTATATTTTTATTTTAGCAAATATCCGAACAAAAGTCTTTATAAAATTTAAAATTAGGAAACACTAAAAGTATTTCCTAAACAATTATAAATTCATTATTCGCCACTTGAATATTTAAAGTTGTCCCTAGTTTGATATTATCACTTATTAATTTATGAGCAATCAAAGATTCTATATTCTTCGTAACATATCTTTTAATTGGTCTTGCTCCAAATTCACTATCAAAAGCTTCTTCAATAATTTTAGTTTTGGCATCATCACTTAAATTAATTTTAATTTCTTTATCTTTTAATCTATTTTCAATTTCTTTAATAATTTTATTTAATATACTACCCACAGCTTCTTTATTAATTTTATTAAAGACAATTATTTCATCAATTCGATTAATTAATTCAGGACGAAAAGTATTTTTAAGTTCTTTTAAAACTAATTCCTCAGGATTGCTTACTTCATCTAAAATATATTCACTTCCTAAATTACTAGTCATAATAATAATAGTATTTTTAAAATCAACTAATCTTCCTTGAGAATCAGTAAGACGACCATCATCAAGAATTTGTAAAAGAATATTAAACACATCTTTATGAGCTTTTTCAATTTCATCAAATAAAATAATACTATATGGATTACGCCGAACTTTCTCGGTTAATTCGCCACCTTCATCATAACCAACATAACCAGGAGGAGCTCCCACTAAGCGGGAAACATTAAAGGCTTCCATGTATTCTGAGCAATCAATTCTAATCATGTGTCTTTCATCATCAAATAATTCATAAGCTAAACTCCGAGCTACTTCCGTTTTTCCCACGCCGGTTGGACCTAAGAAAATGAAGGAGCCAATGGGGCGATTAGGATCTTTTATGCCACTTCTAGAGCGAATGATTGCCTCACTCACTAACTTCAAAGCTTTATCTTGCCCAATAACCCGTTCTTTTAAGCGGTCATATAAATGTAGGAGTTTATCTTTTTCACTACTTACTAATTTACTAATAGGAATATTTGTCCACCTAGAAATTATCGCGGCAATTCCCTCTTCATCAACCACATCACTTAAAATATTATTTTTATTTTCTTCTTGTAAGCTTTTTAATTTATGTTCTAAATCCGGTAAAACGCCATGTCTTAATTTCGCTGCTTTCTCTAAATCATAAACATTTTCCGCATTACTTAAAGCAAATTTAGTTTGTTCAATTTCTTCTTTAATTTTATTTATTTCTTCTTTTTCATCTTTTTCTTGTTCCCATTTTGCTCTTAATTCCGCTTCTTTTTCTTTTAAACCTTTTAAATCTTCTTGAATTTTGGTAAGCCGATTACTACTTAATTCATCTTTTTCTTTTTTTAAAGCTTGAGCTTCAATTTCTAAACTCATTATTTTCCGCGTTAAAGTATCAAGCTCCACTGGAACTGAATCAAGTTGAATTTTAATCGTGGCACAAGCTTCATCGACTAGGTCAATCGCTTTATCTGGTAAAAAACGGTCAGTTATATACCGATCAGATAAAGTTGCTGCCGCAATTAAAGCATGGTCTTTAATCGTAACCCCATGGTAAACTTCAAATCTTTCCTTTAAACCTCTTAAAATGGTAATAGTATCTTGAACTGTCGGTTCACTAACTAATACTTTTTGAAAACGTCTTTCTAATGCCCCATCTTTTTCAATATATTTTCGATATTCATTTAAAGTAGTAGCACCAATCACATGAATTTCCCCGCGAGCAAGCATTGGTTTTAGCATATTGGATACATCCATGGTTCCCTCAGCTCCTGAACCAACAATCATGTGAATTTCATCAATAAACATAATGATATCGCCATCACTATCTTTGATTTTATTTAAGACGGCTTTTAAACGTTCCTCAAATTCACCCCGATATTTAGCTCCGGCCACTAAAGCTCCTAAGTCTAGTTCCCATAAAGTCTTATTCTTTAAACTATTCGGAACATCACCTTTAATTATTCTTTGAGCCAGTCCTTCCACAATTGCGGTTTTCCCCACCCCAGGTTCACCAATTAAAACCGGATTATTTTTACTTTTCCTTGATAATATTCTTAACACATTTCTAATTTCTTCATCCCGACCAATCACCGGATCTACCTTATTATCCGTGACATTTTTCGTGATATCTCGTCCATATTTTTCTAAAACATTCTCATCTTTATTTTCAAAATTCATAGGTCTTTCCTCCTTTTTCCATAATCTATTATAGTCACTTATTTAGCACTTGTCAATATTGAGTGCTAATTTTATTATATTATAAAACCCGATATTTTATACCGAGCTTTAACTTATTAAAATTGCTTTTATAACCAACTGTTTTCCTCTTTCTATTTGATCACAAGTTGTTAAAATTAAAATTTTTTCCTGAGGATTTTGCTTAATATTTATATCACCATCTTTAATTTCTTTATAAATATCGGTAACTTGATACTTATATTCCTTATCTTGATAAATTATTTTTATCTCATCACCTTTTTTTAAAAAGATTAAATCATTAAAGAAAGATACTTTACCAGTTCCAGAATGACCCGCAATTATTAATCTTCCTTCTTTTGATTGCTTCAAGACTTCAATATTATAATCCACATTATTACGGCTATTATCTAAATCATAAAAACCTAATTTCATCTTAATTTTATCAATAACTAAATAACCTATATAAGGATTTTTAACAGTTTCTGATATACCTACATTTTCGATAATTTCCTCATTATTATCTTTAGTTACTCCTAAACTAGCCACAATTAGTAATAATAAAATAATAATACTTTTTCTCAACATAAATATTTTCATTTTTATAACTTCGACCAGTATCAGGAACAAAGACCACTAATTCATCCTCATCATGACTTTCCTCATTTTCTATTATAATAGATTCATCACTTACTTCTTCTTTTTCTTCATTTACATTATCTTCTATAATTGGTGTCTTTATTAAATTAATAACTACAACCTTTAAACCTTGATAAGTAAACGGACTTAAAGTATCATCTAGTGTTTTTAATACTCCATTAAGATAATAATTACCAGGTTTTAAGGGTTCATCTAAGAGGACTAAATTACCTTTTTTAGTAAAATTATAGCAAATTTCTTCATCACAAATAGTATCTATATTATCATCCACCCATAAAGCATTATATAAATCTTCGGTTAATATTAATTCATAGTTACTATCATAAATATCTAAATCATAATAACGATTATATAAATTATCTTTAATAATATAACTATTAGCTTCTACATCAAAACTATTAGTATTAATATCTTTTAGATAATTTCCCTCATCATCATAAAGAGAAAGAGTTGTCTGATATTCATCTTTTAAACCTACCCTAATATCATTGTATTTAGCTAACCAACTAACATGACATATTTTTTTAATATATGTATAATTAATTTCATATATGGCATTATTCGTAAAATCTATTTCATATTCATTAGGATTCAATTCATAATGTTTATCACATTCTATTTCTTTTAAAGCAACATGGTTGATATCATCTTCCAGATGAATTTCATAATAATCCGTATTAAAGGTATAGGTTTTAATTTCCTCAGTATCTAAATTCTTTAATTCGTAGGTTATATCCCCTTCATAGTTATCTGGTCTTTCTAAAGTAATTTTAATAAGATTTTCCGTGCTAGCTTGAACATTACTTATAAATGCTCCAAGAGCTAACAGCCCCAATAATTTTTTCATAATTTCCTCCTCAGTTATCTATCATAAAACCAGAGTATTGAAAAAGGCAAGAAAAGCTTTTGTCGCATTTTGTCATACTTTAGCCTTATATGTCGAAATAACTACCAAATGCCTAAAATTACATCAATTTACTACTATTTTGATACTATTTAAAGTGAAACTAAAATGTTACCATAGTAATATGAGAAGCGAGGTAAGCATGATAACTACAACTTTAAGAATCGATGAAGATACTTACAATAACATTCTAAAAATAGCCAGTGAAGAAGAAAGAAGTATTAATAGTCAAATAGTATATATGTTAAAAAAATATATTGAACATGAAAAAAAGAATAATTTAAAAAACCAAGAAACTGTAACTAATAAATAGTTTCTTGGTTTTATTTAGTTTAAAAGCCGCGACCGCCTCCGCCTCCGCCGCCGAAGCCACCACCTGATGAAAAGCCCCCACCATGACCGCCATAAGAACCGCCAGAAGCATTGGCATTTTGCCGATTAATGGTTGTCTGAGCACCTTGATAAGCACTAGATATTGCGGAATTTAAAGAATAAGCTAAATGAATATGTGGGGAAAAATAAAAGTCCGTATAAACCATATTGGGATTTATTTCTTTAATTCGAACATTCATTGATTTTTCGACTCTCTTAGCTAAACCAAAGACTGTTGCATAAACTAAATATCTTTCCCATAACTCTATTTCCGGTAATTCTTTAACATCAAAAGTCCCAAAATCATTTAAAAAATTTTTAAAAGATTTCCATCTAGCATAATGTTCTATACCTCTTTCCGTTTTTTTAGACATAAAAATTGTATATAATAAAAAGCTTATACTAAAAAAAGGCATAATCATCAAAGGAACATATATAACATTTAAAGATAACAAAATAATATAAATAATAATACTTATAATAAACATAATTATTCCCCAAGAAATAGCTTTAGTATTATTTTCAAAAAAGTTTTCTTTTTTGGCATCATTTAATACTTGGTTCTTCCACCCATTAAAACTACTCATAAAGTTCGTACTAGTTCTAACTCCCTTAGCATACTTTTTTAATTCATCAGTTGTAAATACATCATTATCTCCTACTTTTTGAAATAAAAAATTAACTAAGATATTTTCCGCTTCACTTAGGTTATCCCGATTTTGTAAAGTAAATTTATAATTAGCTTTTTTGGTATTATTAACAATTTCATAACTAATATTCTTTTTATAAATTAAATTCATAATCGAAGCACTCATGGCATTGGGTGTAATATTTTTATTCATTAAATAATCAATAACTTCCACATTATATTCATCAATAAAATCCCGATTATAATAATGTTTAAATTTTACTTTTCTTTCTTTATCAAAACGCATAAAAACATAAAAACCAACAACTAATAATATTCCATAATAAGTCCAAGTTACACTTCGACTAGTATCATAAATTTTTTTTATTTTCGCAATTTCTTCCAAGTCATCTTTAACTCTTTTATCTTCTTCTTTAATAATATTTTCTTTTACTTCTTCATTATCCATTTTTAAGAATGTTGAAGATTTATATAAATCTAGTGGTAAAAGAATCCGAAAATCGACAGGATTATAAGCTTTAATTTTGGATACTTCGGCTAAAATATAGGTATAATCATCTTCATTTTTACTTAAAGAATTACCAATTAAATCCCCATGAAACCACCAATTAAAATCTTCTTTATCTAAAACTTCGGGCATATTAAACCGAATTTTAACATCATTTAAATCATCACTAAAATCATTACCAATAAAATTCCAATATAACTCAATACAATCTTTATGAACTATTCCCACATTTTTAACAATATATTTAATTAAAAAAGCCGTCTTGGAATTACTAGTCCGATAAAACATTTTGAGGCTAGTTCCCCCCGGAATAGCGGTTTCAATAAATTTTTGTCTATCCCCTTCTTTAGCTTTATTAACCCTACTAAACTTCGAAAATTTTTCTTTAAAAATTTGCCAATTAACGGAACTATTAATATTCTTTGAATAAACCTCAATATTAGTTATATCCGTGGCATTATATAAATTATTAGTATTATTATTTTTATATATTAAATCTCTTTCATAACCATTAAAAGTTCCTTCTAAAACAATTAATTCTGCAACCTGCATATCTCCATTATCTAAAAGCTTCGCATCAACATAAAAATTGCTAATTTTATAGTTAGCGGCGAAAACTGTTAAAGGTGCTAACAATAATCCTAAAATTAATATAATCTTCTTCATGATAAAACCCTCTTAAAAAGGCGTTATAAAGAACGCCTAAAATTTAACTTGAACATTTTTTCTTTCTTCATCTTGTGCTTGAAAGAAAGCTTCTTTTTTAAACTTAAATAATTTGGCAATTATATTACTTGGGAAAGCTTCTAATTTATTGGTATACATTAATACTGTATCATTATAAAATTGCCGAGCACTCGCTATTTTACTTTCCGTTTCACTTATTTCGGTTTGTAGTTCTTGAAAATTCGTATTAGCTTTTAAATCAGGATAAGCCTCAGCTAAAGCAAATAACTTTGATACAGCTTGGGTCAGTTCAACATCTGATGCCATTTGGTCTTCCTTAGATGCTGCTCCCACATATTTATTACGAGCATTAACAATTGCTTCTAAAGTATCACTTTCATGAGTAGCATACCCTTTCACTGTTTCAACTAAATTGGGGATTAAATCAAATCTCCTTTTTAATTGAACATCAATTTGTGCCCATTGATCCTTTACTCTATTTCTTAAACTAACTAATTTATTATATGTTTTAATAAACCAAAACAATAATAAAACAATAACAACTACAACACAAATAATGATAATTGTACTAGTTTTCATATCAATCCTTCTCCTTATAATTAAATTTTAACATATTTATTTTTTTTAGGAAATACTTTCTTTTGAAAAAAAATTCTCTATTAATGAGAATTTATTTTTAAACTTGGATTCGAAAAGGTGAACTACTACTTCCCAAAGTGTTATCCACAATTACTTTTACTTCATTATCTAAATAAAAGGCTGGTCGGACAGCTCGACTATCGACATTGACTAAAAAAGCCAAAACTTTCCCATCCGCATCAACATTAAAGGCTGAATGTTCTAAAGAAGTAGTTCGCGGAGTTATTGTCCATTCGCTTACCCCATTATAAAGCCAGTTATTATGCCGATTGGTAATATCATCATATAAAGTACTTAATGATTTACCCCAGCTAGCACTAGATGCGGCATAACCATAATCTGATGCATACATTAGTCCCACTTTAGCCGAAACTGTTGCTGATGCTACTTCTAAATCATACATTTCTTTCGGATTATGATTAACATCTTCAACGCCACCGGCATGCCAATTTGTAAGGGCAATTTTTTTAGCCCAATGGGCACCAAGATTACCAAGATAGTGCGTGGAATCAGCATTATTTAAAGCTTTAAATAAATCACTTTCCGCCCATACATTACTAGCATTAAGAAGAGTTCCACTCCAATAGAAACTATGAATATTTTCTTTATTATTAACACGAGCTAAACTTTTATATAATACCCCTATATTTATCGGATTATCACTTTCGCCGTATTCTTTATCACCTAATCCTAATTCATCTTTATTAATATATTCTGATTTAATTAATTTGACTTGATTACCAAAGACGCCAATTATCCGATATAAATTGGTATCAGGACAACTAGTTTCTAAACCGCTATTGTATTTTTCACTCCCCGCTCCAAAGCACACAAAATTATTAGGATTATTTCCAGAATAACGGTATGAACCATCCTCAGCACTATTAGTTAAACTCGAGTGGATTGCTAAAGTTTCACCATCACTTCCAACACTTTCGCCAGCTTTAGCTACTATAAAATCTTTTAGATTTTGAACTTCTCGGCTATCAGCCAGAGTTGTTGCTTTAACTGTTTCAAAACTAGTTCCTTGCAAGCCTACTGAGGTTGCCTTTGCTGTAATAGTATATTCCACCTCAGGTGATAAATTAACAAAAGTATAACTATATGTTCCATCTTCATTTTTCGTTCCTTGATACCATTTATTATCTTGACTACTCATAAATTCTACTTGGCTAATTTCTTCACTTCCCGCTTCTACATTAGCTTTAGCTGTAACGCCATAAAAAGTATAATCACTTAAATCTATACTATTAATTTTCGGACTTTCATAAGTCAAAGTCGAAGCAAATAAACTCTTAACATTAGAAACCAATTCATCGCTATTTTTTACTTGGACTTCAATTTTATGATAACTATTTAAATTTAAATTAGCAAAAGTATGGGTGGCTTCACTTTGAAATTCTGTCCAATCCCCATTATCAATTTTTTCCCGATAACTTAAACCATCTTGATTAGCAAAATTTAAAGTAATACTTTGATAGTCTTGGGTAACGCTAACATTTTCAACCGTTGGTATAACTCCATCTTTAGCTGTTACCACTGTTTCATAAATATTTGAATAATATCCTAGTTCATCAACAGCATAAGCATAGATTTTATAATTTTGATTAGCCATAATCTCTTCATTAAAAACATGACTAGCTTCTGTTTCTAGACTATAATCTTGAGCTAAGGCATTAGCTATGGAGCTAGTTTTAAATTCACTAGGTAATTCATCAGTTTTTTCTAACGCAAAATAATAATTTTTTATTTTATTGGTACCATTTGTTGCTGCGATTGTTGCTGTTAGCGAATCTTCATTAAGTTCTGTACTTAAAGTATTAACCTCAGTTAATTTTAAATCCTTTTCACTAGTTATATAAACACTACCTTGAAAAGTTTTTCCGGTATTGGCATTTTGGTCATTCCCTAAATTAATTAAAGAAACTTCCACTTGCCAAGCTTGATTTCCATCTTCCTCAGTGGCTGTTATTTCATAATCACTAACTATTTTATAAACTTGATTGGTACTCGTTGTTATATCATAACCTTGATATATTTGCCCATCTTTATCGGTTATATTTTCATAATGTTTTAAACCATCAATCGTTGTAATATATTCTTTTCCTGTTGGGTCAATTATTTTAAATAAAAGTTCTGGATTATTACCATTGGTATATTCTAAGTCATTATTTTCTACTACTAAAAAGATATTATAGGTTTCATGAGCTAGAAACGTATTATTATTAGCTATTAAATGAGCGGAAACTTGAGCTGTATCCGTCAAACTTTGATCATTAGAACCAAAATTATCTTGATTAGCATTAATTAAAATTTCATTGTCTTCATTATTAAAAGTAAGGGAATCCGTGGTACCCGCTTCCACATTAATTTCGGCACTAGCCCCACTTCCCTTTTGAGCAACAAAATAGGCATAAGTCGCTCCAATTACCGTTATTAATAATAACACTAAAGTTAATATTACTTTGGTATTTTTGTTAAAAAATCTTTTTTCACTCATTTCTTTTTTTACCTCTTTTTACCATAAGTAAATTATACTTCTAACTAAATCTATTTTCAAGATATGTTTTTTAAGATATTTTGTTATTATAAAATAATTGACCCCCTAGGTATTTTGACAAATATATCAAAATACCTTATTGAAAAATAATAGAATTAATCAAAAGAACTTTTATTGTCGGCTTGTTGCTATCATTTTATTACTCTTATTGGTAATAGCAATAAAAATATGACACTCAATCAGCATTGATTGAGTGTCAAGTCTAAATTCTTAGAGGCGACATTCACTAGCGACTCAAATGTTCCTCTTTTTTATTTTATGCAAACTCTTTACAAGTTCTCTATATAGACAAACGTTGTTTCTGTAATAAATATTGTATAGTTTTTTAAAATAATACTAGTTAACATATTTAGTCATCTCCAATTATTTTAAACTCAATATTTATATTCGATTAGGATTAAAATCAATATCGATATAACAATTTTTATTAGTACTATATAATTCATCTAAAGCTTTCAATACTTTTTTTAATTTTTCATCAAATTGGTATTTAATAATTATTTGCATTCGATATTCATCTTTAAATTTTAAAATTGCTGCCGTTGTTGGTCCTAAGACTATCGTTTTAGCTAATAAATTTTTTATTAAATATTTTTTTACTTTAATAGCTTCATTTAAAGCTATCTGATAATCTTTACTTATTACTTTAATACTAACTAAATAGTAATATGGGGGATATTTTAACTTATGACGAAAAGTCATTTCTTGTAAATAAAACTTTTGATAGTTACTTGCCGCCACCCATTTAATCACATAATTATCTGGATTAAAAGTTTGGATTACTACTTCCCCTAAAATAGTACTTCGCCCCGCCCGCCCAGCTACTTGATGAAGTAAGGCAAAAGTATTTTCATTACTTTTATAATCAGGAATATTTAAAGTCGTATCAGCATTAATAACCCCGACCAAAGAAACCCTTGGAAAGTCTAAACCTTTACTTACCATTTGCGTTCCCAGTAAGATATCATATTCTTCTTTTTTAAAAGCTTTAATAATTTCTTCATGACGTCCTTTTCTACTTGTCACATCTTGATCCATGCGAATAACCCGAGCCATAGGAAACAACTTCTTTAACTCGGCTTCTAATTTCTCAGTTCCGAGCCCATAATAATTAAGCCCATCAACTCCACACTTTGGACAAAGGGCATTCTTAGGTATTTGAAAACCACAGTAATGACAAATCAGATTATTGGTGGACTTATGATAAGTTAAGGAAATATCACAACTTGGACACTTATAAGTATAACCACAATTACTACACGTAATAAAAGTCGAATACCCCCGACGATTTAAAAGAAGAATTATTTGTTCTTTTTTAGCCAATTTTTCTTTTATCTTTTGTTTTAATAAAGAACTAAAAATCATATTTTTTTGTCGCATTTCTTCCGCCATATCGACAATATAAATTTTAGGCAGTTGAGCTCCATTAATTCGTTTGGTTAAAACAACCTCTTCATAAACTTTTTTATCAGCTCGAGCCTTTGTTTCCAAAGAAGGAGTTGCTGAACCTAATACTAAGGGAATTTGATTATATATAGATCTATAAATAGCGACATCCCGTGCATGATATTTAGGATAATTTTCCTGTTTATAAGAACTACTATCTTCTTCATCGATAATAATTATCCCTAAATTTTGTAAAGGAGCAAAAACCGCACTTCTGGTTCCCACCACCACTAAAACTTCTCCTCGTAAAATTTTTAAATATTCATCATACTTTTCTCCAGCTGATAAACTACTATGTAAAATAGCGACATCTTGACCAAATACTTCATAAAAACGTAAAGCAATTTGCGTTGTTAAACTTATCTCAGGCACCATTACTAAAGCGGTTTTACCCAGTTTTAAGACTTCCCTAATCAGATTAATATATACCTCAGTTTTCCCACTTCCAGTAACTCCCCAAAGTAAAATAGTCTTAGCTTGACCAAAATAACTTTTAATTTTTTGATAAGCTTCATCTTGGTCTTTAGTTAAAGTTTTAATTTCTTCTTGCTTATGTCTTTCTTGCAAGCGATACTTTTGAATTTTTTTCTCCCTAACAATATCCGCGGATAACAAAGCTTTCAAACTACTCCCAGCAAATTCTTTTTTTAAAACCATTTCTTTATTTTTTAAAATATTAATAATAGCTAATTGTTTCTTTTTATTTTTAAATTTTTCTTCATCAATAAATATATCCTTATTTAAATAAACATAAGTTTCATATAAAGCATAATCATCTTTTTTCGCTTTCGTTTTTAAAGTGGCTGGTAGCATAGTTTCAATTGCCACAATCTTTGTACACAATACTTCTTTTACTAAATAATCCGCAATACTTAATAGTTCAGGACTTAACACTAACTCTGGATTTAAAATTTCTTTAATTTCTTTTAATTCATAATTTCCTTCATAGTCATCAACAATATTTAAAACAAATCCCACAACAAAATGATTATTAAAAGGAACACTTACTTTCATTCCTACTTTTATTTTATCATTTAATTCCTCAGGTATTTTATAAGTAAAAGTTTTATCTAAAGTTTTAATCGGATATTCAATTACAACACTTGCATACATATTTAACCTCTTTTAATAGAATAAACCCACTATAACACTAAAGCTTTTAATTCGTCAATAAAAAAGAAGATATTTAATCTTCATCAATTACTTCTAAATATCTCTCTAATAAATTATTTAAAAATACTTTATATACATATAACCGATAATTATTTTTATTAAATTCATATACATCTATTTTATTATCATTATTAATAACTATATAATTTATACTATCATTTAAATATTTAATTAAAATATTATCTATTCCTAAAGACACATATTTCTTATTCTTTTCAAAAACAATAACATATTCTTTAAATAATTTTTTAAAAAAATAATATCTATTTTTCATTAAAAAAATACCTATTTATAATACTTTGTAAACGAATATTATTGGTAAACTGATATAAATTTTGATAAGTCATAATAGTACTAAAGATGCGATTATATTCTACTTTATTATTTTTTAACTTATAACTTACTTTTTTTATTTTTAATTTAATATTATTTAATTTTCTTTTATTTATATGAATTATTGTTTTATGATTAATTACTTTAAAAGTATATCCTAAAAAACTAAAAGCTTCTTTAGAACTAGTAATCATCGTCTTCTTATCATTTACTTTGATTTTAAATTCTTCTTCAATCATTTTTTTAATTTTAATTTTAGCTATCTTTAACTTTTCTAAATCAGGACTCATAATTATAAAATCATCCATATATCTTACATAACACTTCAACTTTAAATCATGGATAATATAATGGTCAACTGGATAAAGATAAAATATTGAAAGAAATTGACTCGTCATATTCCCGATAGGTAACCCCTTGCCAGATTCATAAAAAGGAATATCTACATTTCTTCGTTTTTTAAATTTATCAATACAATTATTAATATATTCTTGATTAGTACTATCTATTATTTTACTAACTAATTCATATTCATAACTATCTAATTTATCAATTAATAATTCTTTTAACTTAACATGATTAATATTATAAAAGTATTTAGTTAAGTCCATTTTTAATATATAAAACTTTTCATATTTTTTATTTTCTTCAATAGACTTGTTCGGAAACTAAAAGTATGATACAATTTAATAGCCAAGTATGAATAAGGGAGAATAGAAAGTAACCTTTATGGAATAACTAAATTCATATTTGGCGATTTGAATTCTCCTAGTTATTCCATAAAGGTTATTTTTTGAAAAAAAGAATATGAGGGAAATATATAGTAAAGAAGAACTAAAAAAGTTAAAACCAAATCAATATAAGAGATTATTAGGAGTTGATTTTGCGACCGTATGTAAGATGGAAACAATAGTGGAAAACTCTTATACAGAAAAGCACAA
>CANQCI010000020.1 GCA_947589675.1 uncultured Bacilli bacterium
ACTAGTGGTGTGGGTTTCACCTTTCTAGGTAGGATTTCCACCTACTAAATTATTCGACCTACACGGTCGCACTACACATTTGTTTTTTGGTATTATCACTCATAATCATGTATATCCCGGCACCTATTAAACCAACAGCTGCCACACCTGATGCAAATCCCATTAATTTTTTCATAATCCACCTCTAGTAGTATTATGGTTTTTATTTTGAATTATATACCTCGATAATTTTATCTTTTAAACTAGTTTTTCGATACATGGAATAATTATTTTTGACAGCTCCCACAAAGGCTTGAGCATCCCCAATTATGGTAAGACTTTTTTTAGCTCGGCTAACTCCCGTATAAATAAGTTTATTATATAACATTTTATAATAACTTCGACATACAGGCATAATTACATGTTCAAATTCGGAACCTTGACTTTTATGGATAGTAATAGCATAAGCATGTTTAATTTGTTTTAAATCTTTTTTCTCATACTCTACTCGGTTTCCTTCAAAATCAATAATTATTTTATTTCCCATAATACTTTCAATATAACCTATATCACCATTAAAAACATTATTATCTAAATCATTTAAGGTTTGTAAAACTTTATCATTTTCCCGATAAACAATATCCATATAAGTTATTTCGTGTTTATCAGGGCTTTTGGGATTATAAATACTTTGTAAAACTAAGTTTAAATTATCAATCCCATTTTCCCCTTTATACATGGGAGCTAATATTTGCATTTTCTTTTCATCAATCTTTTTTTCTAAACTATACTTTATGACTTGTTCTATAACTTTTTTAATTTGAGCACTAGGACATTCAAAAAAAGAATAATCATCTTTTTTACTCATAAATTCTTCACTTAAATCCACATTCTTGATTTCTTTAGCTAAATAAGGAATATATGAATTATTACTTTGGCGATAAATTTGATTTAAAGGGACATAATTAAAATAATCGGAATCAATTAAATCATTTAAAATTAAGCCTGGTCCTACACTAGGAAGTTGAAAGATATCTCCTACTAAAATTAACTGAATATCAGCACTAATACCATTTAATAAAGCATTAAATAAATCAATATCAATCATACTTACTTCATCAACAATTATTAATTTATGTTTCGTTTTATTAAATTCATTATAATAAAAATCATTACTATCTTTATACCATTTTAAATACCGATGAATAGTAAAGGCTGGCAAATTAGTACTCGTCGCCATTTTTTTACTGGCTCTTCCGGTGGGAGCTAGCAAAGCAATGGTATCTAAGATATCCAAGGGACTAAGCTTGTGTTCAGCAATATAAAGTTTAACTATAGCATTAATAATTGTAGTTTTCCCAGTTCCAGGACCACCCGAGATAATCGTAATATTATTATTTAATGCGGTCTTAATAGCTTTCTTTTGGTCATTATTATAATGCATATTTAAGCTATTTTCTAAGCCCCCTAATTTTGCATCTAAGTCTTTTATTTCGGGACGAGAATAAGCATCAATTGTCTTTAAATTCTTAGCTATATTTATTTCTTTATTATAATATTCAGCTAAATAAAAACGTCTATCTAAAACAATTACTTTCTTTTCTTTTTCTAAAACTTCGATTTCCTGATTAAATACTTCTTCTTCCAAAATAATATTATAATGACTGGCTAAAAAATTAACTATTTCTTCTTTATAATAAAAAGTATCTCCTTGATTAAAACTTAAATTAAGCATTGATTCTCGGATACAAGCTTTAATTCTTACCTCGGTATCAGCCCCGAAGTTACGAATATAAATACCATCTAATTTATTAAAATCAATTATTTCTTTTAAATCATAAAAATCATCATTAAAAATATTATCAATCCGATCTTTAAAACGATTATATATCCGCCCACATTCTTCAATACTAAAACCTAAATTTTGGAGTTTTAAAATAGCATCACTACTTTTATTAAAATTCATTAAAGAATTATAAATTTTATCAGCCCGATTTAATGTCATCCCTTCGACTTTTAATAAAACTTCTTTATTTTCTTTAATTAAATCAAGGGTTTTACTACCTAGACAATCCACAATCTTTTTGGCTGTCCGCTCCCCACAAGAATCAATGAATGAGCTAGCTAAAAACTCAATGATAGCATCTTCTGAGGTGGGAATTTCAATTTCATAACTACTTACCACATATTGCAATCCAAAGCGTTCATTAGCTTTATATTCCCCATATAAAATCATACTTAAATCAACATTAACTTCATTAAATATGCCCGTTATGGTAATAGTTTTATTAATCTTTTCTTGGAGTTTTACTTCATTAGTTTCCCTAATACGAAATAAAGCGACCACATACCCATTATCATTATTTTGATAAATAAATCTTTTTAATTTTCCTTTAACGTAATTCATAAGCACCTTTTATATATCTTTCCTACATCTAATACTTCATCTAATTCTACATATAAATAATTATCTGTATGTCCATAACTTTTATTATTTTTAACTTCTTCTATTAATATTTCTACTTCTTTATTCAAAAAACTATCATAATATTTTTTCTCTAATTCTTGACTTAAAGCCATTAATTTTTTTACTCTTTCTTTTTTAATGCTTTCTGAAACTTGTTCAGGCATCTTTGCGGCGGCGGTATTATTCCGCTTTGAATAAGGGAAAACATGAATTTTCGCAAAATTCATTTCTTGGCTAAAAGCTAATGTTTCTAAAAAATATGCATCTGTTTCATAAGGATGTCCCACGATAATATCGGTTGTTATGGCAATGCTGGGACGAATAGAACGTAACTTAGCAATTATATTGGCATAGTAAGCTAAATCATATTTCCGGTTCATTTTCTTTAAAATAAAATCAGAACCACTTTGAAGAGGAATATGTAAATGATTGCATAACTTCGGATTATTTTTTAATTCTTCCATAAACTTGGGAGTTAGTTCGGTAATCTCAATACTGGATAATCTAATTCTTTTGATATTATCGATTTTACTAAGTTCATGAATTAAATCAGTTAAATCATAATCCCCGCTTTGGTAATGTCCCGTATGAATACCAGTTAAAACTATTTCTTGGTGACCATTGTTTGCTAAAGTTTTAGCTTCACTTATAACTTTGGCAAAGTCTTTAGAGCGAACACTTCCCCTTACAAAAGGAATAATACAATATGAGCAAAAATTATCACAACCATCTTCGATTTTAATGAATGCTCGAACATGATTAAAATCATGAATAAACATATCTTCAAAAGCTAAATGCCGCTTTTTTTCTATATAAGCAATTCTTTCTTGTTTTAAAACATATTCCCGAACTAATGAGCCAATATTTGCTTTATTGGTATTTCCAATTAGAACATCAATAGCTAATTTTTCATATGTTTCCAGATTATTTTGCACACTACAACCGGCAACAACTAATATTTTCTCCGGATATTCTCTTTTAACTCTCCTAATTGTTTTTAAACATTTATTATCGGCAGTATTAGTAACCGTACAAGTATTAATAAGCACTATATCAGATGCTGCTAAATCTTCCTCATACGAAAAATTATGATGAAGCATATTTTCCTTCATCATATTTGATTCATATTGATTTACTTTACAGCCAAATGTTATAATGCTAAATTTCATTTTGTACCTCTACCCTAAATTTTTTTGTAATGTTTTAAGTGCTTTTAAAAACGCTTCTTCTTCCGCATAACTAATAACTCGTACTTCAATTTTTGGTCTTTCCCTAACTTCCTTGATAGTCCCCACATTATCTAAATTTACTTTCTTTACTTTTAAATCATCAAATTGTTCTTCTTTTTCATAATTTAATTCATAATCATTAGTTTTCTTTAACAATTCTTCATAACTAATTATAGCTTTATTTTCTTGATCTTTTTCATAATCAGTAAAAGCTATATTAGGACTATCAACATCATCAATATCTTTAGATATTTCTCTGGCTATCTTCATTTCTGTTGTTTCATCTAAGTCCATACTACCGTCTTCCTTATTAGTTCTAATAAAATAAATTAGTGTAACAACCAAAATCATTAAAACTAAAACCGCAAAGAAAAAAACTAAATCAGCGAAGTTTAACGTTTTTAAAAAGTTTCCAATATCATTTATTAGTTTCATTTTATCACCACAATAATATTTTACCACTTTTATGTATAGTCATTAAGCACTAAACAAATAGTTTACATATTACTATGTCAAACTTGACGTTTATTATAACACTAACTTGATACTGATGCAAGCACTTTTAAGCTAAAAAAAACAAAAGCACTTTTAAGCTAAAAAAAACAAAAGGCAACCCTTTTATTTTAAATCAAACTGATACGGATTATTTATTGTGCCATCGCCACTTGTTTTAACATTAGCAACAATATTAATTACCGGGCGAGCACTTCGTAAAAGCGTTCCCTCAGTAGCATCACTAATTGCCCCATCAATTCTAACGATAAATGGATAATAGCTCGTACTAATTTTGGCACTACTCATGGTATAATAATCAGTTTTTATGGCTTCATTATATAAATAATAATTCGTATTAGCATCAGTACTTCCTCCTGCCAGCATGACTTCATCTGCAGTCAGTAACCCAATTTTACTATTAACATTTTCACTAAGACAAGCAAACATGGCATTTTTATCTTTCATAATTCGATTATAAGAAGCATAATTGCCAGTTACATCATCAAACTTTAAATCATTACAAAATTTATAATTAGCAATATAATCTCCATAATTACTTAAATTTAAATTATACCAATTATCTAAAGCACTTTTAATTGTGGAATTACTAAATGTTTTATCTTCATCATAATATTTAGTTAAAACATCAATAACATTATCTAAAACAACTTTAACTGAACCATCCCCATTTATCTTAACAATTCGCCATATTCTATCAGCAAAACTAACATAATTATTAGTAACTAATCCCCGGAAGTAATAGGCATCACCTAAATCATCAGTACTTTTAATTAACCCCTCAGCACTAACCGAAGAAGACCCAATCGCGGTTCCTGGATTTTCTTTTACTTCATTATTATTTTTTATTAAATCGGCAAAATTCACACTTTCTTCTTGTCTAGTTCCCACGACAATTTTCCCCGAATAAGTTTCATTATTTTCCGATTTAAATGATATAGTATAATTCTCGGTTTTATTACCATCAATAACTAAAGAATTAGAAACTATTTCACTTTTTAGTGAACTACTTAAATCAACATCATTAGTACTAGAAGTAATTTCATAAGTTACATCATTTACATTTCCTTTTATATCTGATAACTGAATATAATAATAAGCTTCTTTACTTCCATTATTAGTAACAGAAAAATCTAAAGAACCCGTATCAGTTAAATAAAATTCATTACCATTCAAATAATTTATAGTGATATCACCATCAACGATAACAACAGCATCATCCTTAAAAACTTTAACATAGAAAAGAGAGCCAATTCCGAGTGTTACACAACCGGCTATCATAATAAAAATAATGACTAGAGCTGTTTTAAATCGTAATCGCATAGCACCCCATCCTTATCTTAATTAAAGTATACTAAACTATATTTTTTTTGTCAATTTTTAATCCCCAATTTTCGGTGAAAAATTGGCGAAATATTCCTTCACAAAAAAAGAAATAACTTTATCTAAAAATTATTTCTAAATAAGAACTTTCATTAATCAGCATTTTTGCGAACATACTTATTAAATTCTTTAAATTCACTGGAATCTTCTAAGTCTGTTTCTGCTAATTCTTGTAAGATTTGTTTTTGTTTCCGGTCTAATTTAGTTGGTGTAATAATATTTATTACAGCATACATATTACCTCTGGTAAAAGAATTAGGTGTTTTAATACCCTTCCCCTTTAACTTTAGCTTGGTATAGTTTTGAGTCCCTGGTTTAATATCTAACATAACATTCCCGTTTAAAGTTGGAATTTCTTTTTTAGTTCCTAAAATAGCATCGGTTATGGTAATTGGTACTTCTAAATAAATATCTTGATTTTGCCGTTCGAAAAGAGGATGTTCACTAATTTTAAAATCAATAAAGATATCCCCAGCACTTCCCCCATTTACACCTTGATTACCTTTGCCACTTAAGCGTAATTGACTATTTTCATCAACACCCTCCGGAATTGTAACCGTGAGAATTTTTTCTTTTTCTTTTATCCCAGTTCCTCGACATTCCGTACACTTAGTTCCATAACTTTTTCCTGAACCACCACATTCAGGGCAAGTTTTTTGGGTTTGCATATAACCAAATATCGTTTGTTGTTGTTCTAAAACTCGTCCCCGTCCTCCACAGGTGCTACAAGTTTTAACATCAAAGCCCCCTTTCCCGGAACACTTTGGACAAATGCTATCAACATTAATTTTAATATCTTTTTCACAACCTTGGACAGCTTCTTCAAAAGTTAATTTAACAGTTACCCGAATATCACTTCCCCGATTTTGCGTCCGAGTACTACCCCGAGTTCTCCCACCAAAACCGAAGCCGCCAAAGCCACCTCCGAATAAATCACTTAAGATATCATCTAAATTAATATCCCCAAAATTAAAGTCTTGATAGCCATAACCACCAGCTCCGCCATTTTGGAAAGCGGCATGACCAAATTGATCGTATTGTTTTCTCTTTTCAGGGTCAGATAAAACAGCATAAGCTTCACCAATTTCTTTGAACTTTTCCTCAGCCCCTGGTTCTTTATTAACATCAGGGTGATATTGTTTTGCTAATTTCCGAAAAGCTCGTTTAATTTCTTCATCGGTTGCTGTTTTACTAACACCTAATACCTCATAAAAATCTTTTTTATTCATTATTCCTCACTTCCTGCAATTGTTATATTTTGAAATAAAATTGATGGAGCAAAAATATCTAACGAACTAGCTGTATAATCATTTCCTATTTCGATAATATTATTAAATAGTTCTTTTAAATTAGTCGATAAAATAATTAAATTTAAACCCTTAACTATCTTTTGATCTTTAAGCATATAACCAGATGCTTGCAAAGATATATCGCCACTAGAAATATTCACACCACAATGTAACCCTTCAATTTCATCAATCACAATGCCATCTTGCATGGTAGCAATTAATTCTTTAAAGCTTTTATTACCACCTTTAATATATAAATTACATACTCCCCCCGCATTACCTGTTGCTTCTTCTTTATTTTTTAAAGCATATTCTAAATTATTAATCTTAGTTTTAAAAACTCCTTCTTTAACTAATTCTTTATAACTAGTTTTAGTTCCTTCAATATCAAATAATTTAGTTATAATCCCTTCTTTATTCATTGGATCTTCTATAATAGTTAATTTTTTACTAAATACTTGTTTTTGAAAATCATCACTTAATAATGATTGTTTTAAACTAATATTTTTCGAATGAAACATTGGTAAAAAAGTTCCTAATAAACTAACAACAGCTTCATTTGTTAAAATAACTTTATATTTATTAGTTTGGCAACTAACACTAGCAATCTTTAAATATAAATTATTAATCTTTTCTTGAACTAATTCTAAGAATTTTGGAAAATTATATTCTTTACTATAATATGTTACATAACAAACTTTATAATCATCATCTTTCTTAATGGTAACAGATGCCATATATTCATGAAAACCATAATCTTGGGTTTTTAAAGAATTACTATTATCAATCTTTATTTTCGCACCAACATGGGCATAACCAGATTCAATATTAGTAATATATTTATATTGTTTTTTTAAATTATTTAAAGAAAGAAAATCATTTTTGATTTGTTTAAGATTAAGATGTTCTTCTTTAAGAGTATGATTAGCTAAAGAAAGTTCACTTAATTTATTTTTATTATCATTTTCACTAATTGCTAAAATATCTAAAATATTTTGAATGATTGCTTGGGGATTTTTTAAACTTTCTAAGTATATTTCACAACATTTATCATCTTTAATAGCTTTAATAATATATTCAGTTTGCTTGGCTACTTGAAAACTCGTTTCTAAATCATTTAAGAAAGTTATCTCGGTTCTTTCTTTATAGCCTTCATTTACTTCAATATCAAGTGAAGCATCTTTACCCAGGGCAATTAACTTTTCAGACATCTTTAACTCCTCCTACTAAAATATGACCAACTTTAATCGTAGGTTCACCAACATTAACCGGAACGCTTCCACTTAAGGAACCACACATTCCCTCACCTAATGCTAAATCATCACTAACCATTTCGACTTCTTTTAAAATATCTTTAGTATTACCAATTAAACTCGCCATCGAAACAGCTTCGGCTACTTTGCCACCCCGAATCATATAAGCTTCATCACACCCAAAGTTGAAATCACCTGTTTCAGGAGATACTGAACCTCCTCCAAGGGAAACGGCATAAAGACCTAAGTCGATACTTTTAATCATATCTTCAATTTTATCAGTTCCTTTAGCTAAATAAGTATTATTCATCCGACTGGTGGGAGCAAAAGTATAATCCTCTCTTCTAGCTGAGCCCGTTTCTTGCATATGCATTTTTCGATTATTTAGTTCATCAATTAAATAATTAACTAATACACCATCTTTAATTAATACATTTTTTTGAGTTTTTCGTCCCTCATCATCAATCATATTGCTTCCCCAAGCTCCTTTGATAGTCCCATCATCAATAATGGTTACTTTAGGACTGGCAATAACTTGGTTTAATTTACCACTTAAAACTGACAAGCCATCGGCAACCGAAGTAGCTTCCATCGCATGACCACAAGCTTCGTGGAAAATGACACCCCCAAAGCCACTTCCAATTATAACCGGCATTACTTTACCAACACATGGTTTAGCATATAATTTATCTAAGCCTAGCTTTAGTAAACGTTTTACTTCTTTAGGAAAATCAATCGTATCTAATAATTCATAACCACAAGCTAAGCCTTTAGAAAAATGAACATTCGCAATTTTTTCTTGGTCTTTAAAATAAACTTGGATAAATAACCTAGTTCTTATTCTTTTTTCTTGACGATAAAGTCCTCGATGATTAGCAATTAAAACTTTATCGTGTACTTGGGATAAATTTATACTTACTTGCTCAATTCGTTTATCTTGTTTCCTGATTAAATCATTAATTTCTTTTAATTTATCTCTTAATTCTAAATCAGTATATTGATAAGGTAATTTATAGCTATAACTTTTTAATCTTTCTAATTTTTTAAGACTTATTTTTCTTTTACCTGTTAAATTTTCTTTTAACTCGCTAGCTAAATTTAGTAAATTAGATAAAGTTAAATCATTCGTCGAAGCATAATACATATTGTTTTCTTGAGCAAGTCGTAAACCGATACCCGAAATTTCGTTATAAGCTACTTGATCTAAGCGATTATTGATATAAGTAAAACGCTTAGTTGTTTTATGTTCTAGAAAACTTTCGGCAAAGTCGCCACCAGTAGCCAGCATTTCATTTAATATTTTTATTATGGTTTCTTTCTTCATATTTCTCCTCTTAACCAATTAAAGGGAAGAGTTTAGCTCTCCCTTAATTTTTTTCTTCAAATGTAGCGTCTTCGACTTTTTCTTTACCGTCATTATCGGTATTATCATCATTATTTTGATTATTTTTAGCTGCTTCTTCATAAACCTTAGTAGCTAAATTCATAGCTGTCTTATTTAAAGCTTCGGTCTTTTCTTTAATTAAGTCCGTATCATCACCTTCTAAAGCTTTCTTTAATTCAGCAATTTCTTCTTCGGCTTGTTCTTTATCTTTACTATCGACTTTATCGCCTAAATCACTAAGAGCTTTTTCTGTTGCAAAAATCATTGAATCAGCTTCATTACGAACCTCAGCTTGAGCTTTCCGTTTTTCATCAGCTTCTTTATTAGCCTCAGCTTCTTTCATCATTTTATCAATTTCATCATCAGTTAAATTTGTAGATGAGGTAATAGTTATTGATTGTTCTTTATTAGTACCTAAATCTTTAGCTGTAACATTGACAATTCCGTTTGCATCAATATCGAATTTTACTTCAATTTGTGGAACCCCTCTTGGTGCTGGTGGAATATTGTTAAGTTGGAAATTACCTAAAGTTTTATTGTCAGAAGCCATTGGTCTTTCCCCTTGTAAAACGTGGATATCAACAGCTGGTTGATTATCAGCGGCGGTTGAGAATACTTGCGATTTACTAGTTGGGATTGTCGTATTTCTAGGAATTAAAACCGTCATAACATTTCCTAAAGTTTCAAGTCCAAGAGAAAGTGGGGTAACATCTAATAAAACGATATCATTAACTTCCCCAGTTAATACACCCCCTTGAATAGCGGCTCCCATAGCTACTACTTCATCAGGATTAACACTCTTATTTGGTTCTTGACCTAATTCTTTTTTAACTAATTCTTGAATATAAGGTATTCTTGTTGACCCACCAACTAAAATAACTTTATCAATATCCGTTTTCTTTAATTTAGCATCACTTAAGGCTTTCTTAACTGGTTCAAGAGTTGAATCAAATAAGTCACGGCATAAATCTTCAAATTTAGCTTTTGTTAAAGTAACATCCATATGGACTGGATTACCATCATTTTGAGCAATGAATGGTAAGCTAATTTGCGTGGTTGTCATCCCTGACAAATCTTTTTTCGCTTTTTCAGCGGCATCTTTAATTCTTTGCATTGCCATAGCATCTTTACTTAAATCAACACTATTTTCTTTCTTAAATTCACTTACTAAGTAATCAACAATTCTTTTATCAAAATCATCGCCACCTAAATGGTTATTCCCACTGGTAGATTTAACTTCAAAAAGTCCATCACCTAATTCTAGGATTGAAACATCGAATGTTCCTCCTCCTAAGTCATATACTAAAATAGTTTGTAATTGATCTTGTTTATCAAGTCCATAAGCTAAAGCGGCGGCGGTTGGTTCATTAATTATTCTTTCAACATCTAAGCCCGCAATTTTTCCTGCATTTTTGGTAGCTTGCCGTTGGGCGTCATTAAAATAGGCGGGAACCGTAATAACCGCTTTTGTGACTTTTTCGCCTAAATAACTTTCCGCATCTTTTTTTAGTTTCATTAAAATTTTGGCACTTATTTCTTCTGGTGTCCATTTCTTGCCATTAGCATCAACTTTTTCACTAGTTCCCATTTTTCTTTTAATTGAAGCAATGGTATTTTTAACATTGGTTACCGCTTGTCTTTTAGCGACTTCCCCAACTAATTCTTCATCACCTTTAAAAGCAACAACTGATGGAGTAGTTCGATTTCCCTCAGGATTAGGAATAACTTTTGGTTCGCCTCCTTCTAAAACAGCAACACAAGAGTTAGTTGTTCCTAAATCTATCCCAATAATTTTACTCATAATTAATCATCTTTCCTTTCTTTCTTTGAGTAATTTATTCGCTTACCTTTACTAAAGCAACCCGAATAACTTTATCTTTATACATATACCCTTTTTGCATGACATCGACAACCTTGTTTGGTAAAATGCCATCTTCATGGAGGGTCAGTACAGCTTCCATGAAATTTGGATCAAAATCTTGATTCAAACATTCAATTTCTTTAACTTCTAAACTATTTAAAATGTCTAAAATATTACCATAAATCATTTTAAAGCCCTCCAAGAACTGGGATAATTCATCGGTTAAATTAGCATCATCAAGCTTAATTGCTCGCTCAAAATTATCCACAACTGGTAATAATTTTTTGACTAAGGCTTCCCCATCATATTTATAAACATTGGCTAATTGTTCATCAAATCTTTTCCGCATATTCTGGGTATCCGCACTAATTCTTAAAAGTTTTTCTTTTAAAGAGGCATTTTCTTCTGTTAATTTTGTTACCTCTTCATTATTCTTTTTCTTAATTTTTTTAACCTTAATTGGTTTCTTTTCTTCTAATTCTTCATTTTTAGTTTCTTCCATATTTGTATTCATTATTCACCCTTTCTACTATCAATTTCATCATCGACATACTTAAGTAAGCCGACAATTCTTTGATAATCCATTCGTTTGGGGCCAATCACGGCAATTGTTCCCTCTTCGCCATCAATCTTATATTTTTTCCGAATGATGGTGACATTTGGGTCAAATTCCGTTTCTTCCCCAATATAAATTTTGATATCATCATTTGCATCCATAGGATGTTCGACTTTTTTTATAAATGACATATCTTCTAATTTATTGGCTAATCTTTTCATTTCATCAGCATTATTATATTCTGGTTGTTCAAATATTTTCGTTCGCCCACTAATATGAATATTATCGCCACTAGCAAAATCACTTAACGCATCATAAAAAATATTATAAATAGCTTCATATTGATAAATACTTTTTTTAATAATTGGTTTTATTTCTAATTCCAACCGTTCACTTACTTTATTAATAGGTGTACCTACTAAAAGTTTATTAATAATTTCACTAGTTTTTATTAATTCTTTAATATCAATCATTGGTGGTAAGTTAAAATTTTTATTTTCTACATACCCTTTATCCGTACAAATTACGGCGACTACTTGATGTTCATTTAAGGCAATAATATTTACTTGTAATAATTTATTATTATCACTATTTTTTCCTAAAATAATACTCGTATAATTGGTTATATCACTAATTATTTCCATACATTTCGTAATAGCATCGGAAAGTTTTAAATCTTTATTAGAAAATATTTTCTGTAAATTTAAAACATCACTACCCGTAAGTTTTTCGGGTTCCATTAAGTTTTCTACATAATAACGATAACCCGCTTCACTTGGTACTCGCCCCGAAGAAATATGGTTCTTTTCAATATAACCTAAATCTTCTAAGACCGCCATTTCATTACGTATCGTGGCACTTGAACAATTAAACTTTGTACATAAAGCTTTGGATCCAACCGGTTTAACTGTTTTAATATAAGTTTCCACGATCTCTTTTAAGATATTATTTTTTCGTTCATCCATATCTAATACCTCATTTAGCACTCATATTTCTTGATTGCTAAATACATTATAATATTATGACCTACCTATGTCAATATAGAACCGAAAAAATACTGAAAAAAAATTTAGTTATGTAAGTGGTAGTATTGACATAACTTGGCAAATACTTAGCACTAAGTTGACAAATATTTACTATAGTGCTAAAATTTATTTCAGAAAGAAGGGAAATTTTAGATATGAGCATTGAAGAACATCAAGTTAATGAAGAATATTGGCAAGCTATTGATAAACAAAAGGAAAAAAATCGGCAAGATATTATGAAATTTTTAAACAGAGAGCATAAATTACAAGATGAAGAAAAAAGAAAAAATGATATCATGAGTCTTTTAGTAAAAGAACACAAATTACAAGATGAAGAAGATCAAAAGCAAACTACTAATGAAAAACTTATTGAGATTTCCGAAACTCCAGATAAAGGGAAAACAAATGAAATACCTCATTCTTTTATTAGTAATATTCAATCTGTTTATTTTAAATGTCTAGCTGACCCACGGGAAATAAATGCACCAGCTGTTTTAGTTAATACTATCCGGGGAACCATCGTTTTTGACGAACGAAAATTAATGGCTAATCAAGAAAAAATTGCCGCCTTATTAGGCTTAGTTAAAGGTTTAAATTCAATCGAGGAAATAAGACGTTACAAAAATGACCAAGTTTGGGGAGAACTTGATACCCAAGCCTTAAGTCATTTAATTGCTTTAGGTATAGCTACTAATTATGTTGATCCAATGATTCTTGATGATATCACTGATAATAAAAGTCCTAAAAGATAATTAGTCTTTTAGGATTTTTTTAATGGCATTAATTACCCCAATTTTGCCATATTCATAAGTTAGGCTTCCCTGTAAATATAATACATATGGTTCTTTTAAAGGAGCATCACACGAAAGCTCAATGCTCGAACCTTGGGTAAAAGAACCGGATGCCATAATAATTTCATCATCATACCCTGGCATAGAAGAAGCAACTGGTAAAACATGAGCATCAATGGCTGATGCTTCTTGAATACCTGTGGCAAAAGCAATTAAATTTTCTTTAGACTTTAAATAAATGAGTTCGACAATGTCGGCTCTTTTTTCTCGCCATGTTGGTTCACATTTAAATCCAAGCCTTTCTAACAGATAACTTGCCAAAGCCACCGTTTTTAAGCTACTAGCCACAACACTTGGTGCCATATATAAGCCTTGCAAAAACATTTTATTAGCTCCAAGTGATGCTCCAACATCTTTAGCTTCCCCAGGCATATTAAGGCGTTCACTACATAATTTAATTAAATCTTTACGTCCGACAATATAAGCTCCATTGGTGGCGATTCCCCCACCGAGGTTTTTAATTAAACTTCCCACACATAAATCGGCTCCGACTTGGGATGGTTCTACTTTACTTACAAATTCACAATAACAATTATCAACCATAATAATAATCTTTTCATCAATTTCTTTAATCTTTTTAATAATTCTTTCTAAAGAAGTAATATCTAAACTTTTCCGTAAGGAATAGCCTTTACTCCGTTGAATGGCAATTAATTTAATATTCCCCTTTTTAACTCTTTTTAAAATAGCCTCTTCATCAAAATCATCATTTTTTAAATCCATTTGTTCATATTTAACCCCAAAGGCTTTTAAAGAACTTGTATTATCATTAAAACCAATTATGGCATCTAGGGTATCATAAGGTTTCCCAGTGATTGATAAAAGAGTATCACCAGGTCTTAAAATACCAAATAAGGCCACCGTTAAAGCATGGGTTCCAGAGATAAATTGATTCCGAACTAAGGCATCCTCAGCCTTAAAAATTTCGGCATAAACTTGTTCAATAACATCTCGTCCTAAGTCGCCATACCCATAGCCAGTAGTACCAGCAAAATGGCTTTCACTAACTTTATATTTATGAAAAGCATCTAAAACTTTCTTACTATTAAAATAACTTATATCCGTTATTTCTTTAAAAATATCTTGAAGTTTTTCTTCGGCTTCTTTTACTAAATCATCAATCATTTTTTTAATCCTCCATCTATTCTTACAATCGTATCATTAATATAACTAGCTTCTTCACTCGCTAAAAAATAAACTACTTTAGCAACCTCTTCTGGGTTACCCATTCTTTTAACTAAACATTTATCAATAATTTCCTTTTTAAAATTAGGTTCTAGGGAAGCCGTCATATCAGTTTTAATCCACCCTGGAGCTACCGCATTTACCCTTATTTTGGGAGCCAATGCTTGAGCAAAATTATGAGTTAAATTGATAACCCCCGCTTTTGAAGCATCATAATCCAGCGAATATTCACAATAATCATCTATTCCCGCATTAGAAGCAATATTTATAATTACTCCCTCATCCATTTTAGGCACCGCATACTTTGTAACTAAAAAGGTACCTCCTAAATTAGTTTCTAAAACTTGCATAAACTCTTTCTTACTTTTATTAAAATAATCATTGTCCCTTGCAATACCCGCATTATTTACTAAGACATCTAATTTAGGAATATCTTGCATAGCTTCTTTAACTTCTTCGCTACTTGCTACATCAAACTTTAAACATTTAACTAAAACAGGATATTTATCTGTTATTTCTTTTTGTAAACTTAAAGCCTTTTCTTTATTTGTATGATAATTTAAAAATATATTATAACCATTTAAAGCAAATTCTAAAGCAATAGCCTTACCAATTCCACGAGTTGCTCCCGTGATTAAAACCCACTTTTCCATCTAAATCACCAAAAATATTATACAGAAAAAAAACCTCTTTGTCGAAGGTTTTATAACGCTTTAATTTCTCTTCTCGTTTTATTAATATTGTTTTCAATATTAACCCGTTGAATTACAAATAGCATCACGATAACATTAATCGTAAAGCTTCCCCCATAACTTAAAAGTGGAAGTGGTAAACCAGTTAAAGGAATTAGTGCCAGAATCCCTAAAATATTGATTAAAATATGGAAAGCTAAATACCAAAATGTCCCATAGGCTAAGATTGCACACCTTAATGTTTCCGCTTTTTTGGCAATCTTTAAAATCCGAAATAACATAATCATATAACCAAGTAAGATTAAGGAACCACCTACTAGCCCTAGTTCTTCAACAATAATCGGAAAAATAAAATCAGTATGGCTTTCGGGTAAATATAAATATTTTTGCGTACTATTGCCTAGTCCGACCCCAAAAAGACCTCCATTATTCATGGCAATTAGCCCATTACATACTTGATAACCGGTATCTTTAGTATATCTATTACATGGTTCTTTGAAATTTAATCGATCTTTTTGCATATCATTTAACAAGGGCTTACCTGATGCAAATAAACCTAAAGCCGCAACCGCCACAATAACAACCCCTACTTCTAACATTTTAAAGAAATGTTTTTTAATAAAAGGAATACTTAAAAAAGTCATCCCAATAATTCCCAACACAATAAGCGTACTTCCCATGTCAGGTTGTTTATGAATTAAAAATGCCATAATAAGTCCTAAAAGAACTGGAATAAAATAAGCAAATAAATTTTTAACTTTTTTAGTATATAACTTATCATAAAAACAAGCAGCAAAAACTATATATATTGATTTAGCAAATTCACTAGGTTGTAAACTAAAAAAACCTAAATCATACCAACTTTGGGAATGGTTAGTAATTTTTCCTTTCACAAAAAGCATTCCTAAAGCAAAGATAATTAAAATCATAGCTGGTAAAGCTAAAGGTGAATAGTTTCGCGTTGGTAATCTTAAAATTACAATAATACTAAAAACTAAAGCCGCAACAATGAATATGGCTTGCTTAACAAAAAAATAATACGATGGTACTCCATATCTAATGACTGTGGAAACACTCGAAGCACTATAAATCATAATTAATCCCACAACACTTAAAAGAATAGTCAATATTAAAAGCGGAATATCCATTTTGGAAAAAAACTTTTTCATATGCTAACTCCTATAAAAATTTTAACATAATTCCTAGCAAATTATTTATTTTTTTTCAAAAAATAGGTTTTTTTAATGTCAAAAAGTGACATATAAGAGTAAATTATATTAGATACATTAAGGAGGTATAATATTATGTATTACTACGGAAATAACGGTTACTATGGTGGCGGTTATGGTGCAAATGCTTGTTGCCCTCAAAGTGGCGGTGGTAATTACGCTGGCTATACTAGTGGTTATGGAATAGGTGCAGCTATCTGGATTGTTTTATTTATTCTTCTAGTAATAATACTTGGTGCCGGTTGGGGATTCAATGGTAATAACAACAATAACTAACAAGGACTTGAGGTAACTTCCTCAAGTCTTTCGTTACTTTATTTTTTCGTTAACTCATGTTAAAATAACAGCAGGTGGTTAAAATGGATTTACCTAAAATTAAAATATTGGATGAAAAAAATAAAATATTACATCAAAAAAGTAATGAGGTTACTTTTCCAGTTTCTAAAAGTGATCAAAAGTTAATTAGAGATATGCTAACTTACTTAGAAATGAGCCAAGATGAAGAAATAGCCCAAAAATATAATCTTCGAGCTGGCATGGGGCTTGCTTATGTTCAACTAGGTATTTTAAAAAGAATATTTGTTATCGCCATGGAAAATGATGACAAGTCTTTCTCGGAATATGTAATCATTAATCCGAAAATTACTAGTGCAAGCGAAGAATTAATTTATGTTGGCGAGGGAGAAGGATGCCTTAGTGTTAACCGGGAAGTAGTAGGAATTGTTCCTCGACATGCTCGGATTACCATTGATTATTATGATTATGAAGGTAACAAAAAAACAATGCGAGCTAGAGAAGATTTAGCCATTGCCTTTCAACATGAAATTGATCACTTAGATGGCATTTTGTTCCCTGAACGCATTGATAAAAAAAATCCTTTTAAAAATCAAGATAAAATGCGAGAAATATAAGAGTATTAACCTACTCTTTTTTTAATTTACGACTCTTTTCTAATTCTATTAAATTTTGTAAATAATCTAGTTCGGGTTCCCTAAATTTAAAATATAAATTATCTAAACAAACATTAATTTTAATTTTTTTCATTAATGAATCATAATCATCATCAATAATAGCTGTAATAATATCAGGGATCCATAAGCGATTACTTTCTATTAAAGCATTAACATAAGGAAGCCGAGGATCTCCCTCCCCAACTTTAAAAGATATATCTAAAGAAAAAGCTTTTTCCAAAACTTCTACTTCTTCATATTTTTTATATCTTAAAGCCATTAAGTTATTATAAAATTTACTAATATCCTTTTGTTCTAATTCAGAATAATAATTAAGAAAGGTTATTTCATTAAAATACTCTGTGGTATCACTAAAATCTTCACTAATATGCCTTATAATAAAACTTTCAATTATACCTAAATATAAATAATTTATAATATAATTCGTAAAAGCTACCAAATTATCAATATTCTTATTTTCTATATTATTATATATAATTTTAAATAAAACTTCCCCATCTATTTCATCATCTACTATTCCCTCAGCTAAATCCATGACAATTTCTAAAGCATCTTCATATTCCCCAAATAATAAATGTTCTTTTAATTCTTGACTGGGAATAATTTTACTAATTTTATTTATTAATTTATAATCCATAAAAACCCACCTTGTAGGCTTTATTTTAACATATTCTTCATTTAAAAAAAAGCCTAAATTACTTAAGCTTCTTCCAATTTTGCGGAAACTATTTTACTTACACCTGATTCTTGCATGGTAATGCCATATAAACTATCCGCATATTCCATCATTCTTTTTTTATGAGTAATAACTAAGAATTGACTTCTCTTTTTTTCTTGATTTAAATATTTACCAAACATATCAACATTAACTTCATCTAAAGCGGCTTCAGCTTCATCTAAGATAACAAACGGACTTGGTCTTACTTGAAGCATGGCAAAAAGCAAAACTATTGCCGTCAAGGCTTTTTCACCCCCACTTAAACTCATCGGTGAATTAATCTTTTTGCCAGGCGGAATGGCAATAATATCAACCCCGGTATTAAGAAGATCATCTGGGTCACTTAATTTTAGTTCGCCTACTCCCCCTTTAAACATTAATTTAAATATTCGTGTAAATTCTTCTTTAATTTTATCAAACGTCGTTTTAAACTTATCAACCATGATATCATCCATTTCGCCAATAATCTCTTTTAATTCTCCACTGGCTTTTTCTAAATCTTCTTTTTGATTATTTAAAAACTCATATCTTTTATTTAATCTTTCATATTCGGCAATACTTCCTACATTAACATTCCCAAGCTTACTAAGTTCCTTTTTTAAACTCTTAACTCGATCTCTTGCGGTATCAACATCAGTATCTAGGCTATAACTAACACTGGCATATTCATAAGTTTTATTATATTCATTATTTAAGGTTAATAATAAATTATCTAACGTAACTTCCATTTTTCCTAATTTAACTTCTTTATCTTTTAAATCATTAGTTATTTCCCGGTAACTACTATTAGCATCTTTTTGTTTCTTTTCTAAAACAGTTATTTTATCAACAATATCTTTCTTTTCCTTAACTATTTTATTTAATTCTTTATCAAATAACTCTTTTTGTTTACTAGTAGCATTAATATTTTCTAATAATTCAACTAATTTATCATCTAATTTATTAGCTAATAAATCATCCATTCCTTCTAGTTCATTTTGTTTTTCTTTATGTTCATCAATCATTCTACTTAAACTAGTCTTTTTATTATGTAATTCTTCATTAAATAAAATAATATATTTATTTATAACATTATCTTGATTTTCCACTTCTTCTATTTCATCACTAATATCATTAAATTCATTAGTTAAAGTTTCTAAATCAACTTGTAAATCATTTAAATCTTCTTTTAAATGATTTAATTCATTCTTTTCATTAATCATACTGTTTTTCTTACTAGTTCCCCCCGTAATTGAACCACCAGCATGAAGAATTTCCCCATCTAAAGTTACCACTCGATATTTATAATTAATTAATTTACCTATGACATTTAAGGTATTAGCATTATTAACAACTAAAACATTGCCAATTTGATTTTCAATTACATCTTGATACTTTTTTTCATAGGAAACTAAATCGGCTAAAACCCCAATAAAACCATGAATATCTTTTACTTGCTTTAAAACACTTTCTTCAATATGGCGTCCTTTTATTATATTAAGGGGTAAGAAAGTTGCTCGACCTAAACGATGGTCTTTTAAATAACTTATGGCTTGAGTCGCACTTTCCTCAGTTTCACACACAATATAATTAGCACTATTACCTAAAGCGACATCTAAAGCCACTAAATAAGTATCTTCTAAATTAATTAACTTTCCAAGGGTAGAATGAATGCCCATGAGCCTTGGATTACCTAAGACATTCCGAACAGCTGTTGGAGCTAAATTAGCATTCATAATATTATTATCTAAAATATCAATCCGGTTTTGTAATACTAAAATTTCTTTATTCTTTTCTTGTAACCGATTTTGTAACGTACTTTTCTTAACTTTTAAAACTAACAGCCGATCTTTTAAAGCTTCGCTTTTATCTCTTTGCATTTTAATATTACTTTCAATATCTGTAACATCTCTGGTTAAAATATCAATATTCTTTTTTAATTGTAACTCACTTTCTTTTAACGATACTAAATTACTATTAACTTGTTCTTTATTTACTTCATATTTTTGTCGTTCTAAAGTTATTCGCTTTTCACTTTCATAAGCAAATAATTTTTCTTCTATTTCTCTTACTTCATTTCTTTTCGTATTTATTTTTTCTTCTAATTCTAAGTTTTGTAATTTTAATTTTTCACATTCAACATCTATTTCACTATTTTTATGACTAGCTAACTTATTTTTTAATATTTCAATATCTTTTTTTACTACCCCATACTCTTCATTTAAATGAGCAATATCATCGACAATTAAAGCAATATCTATATTTTCTAATTCACTTTTTAGCTCTAAATATTTTTTCGCTACTTGACTTTGTTCTTTTAAAGGTTCCACCGTTTTTTCAAGTTCATTTGTAATTAATTTAATTCGGGTTAAATTTTCCTCGGTTTTATCTAGTTTCTTTAAACTTTCTTCTTTACGTTTTTTATATTTTAAGACCCCAGCCGCTGATTCAAAAATTATCCGGCGATCACTAGATTTACTATTAACAATATCTGTGACATTACCTTGACTAATAATATTAAAAGCATTAGCTCCAGCTCCACTTTCAATAAATAAATCAGTTATATCTTTTAACCGAACTTTAGAATTATTAATAAAATATTCATTTTCGCCAGTGGCATATACGATTCTTTTTATTTCTACTTCATTATATTCACTATTTAAATAATGATCATGATTATCAAAAGTTAAAGCTACCATGGCTCTTTTTTGAGCTTCTCTTGAAGCGGAACCAGAAAAAATAATATCGCTCATACTACTAGAACCCCGTAGAGATTTGACGGATTGCTCCCCTAAAACCCAACGAACAGCATCAACAATATTGCTTTTGCCACTCCCATTAGGTCCAACAATTCCGGTAATACCAGGGTTTATTTCTAAATCTAATTTATCGGCAAAAGATTTAAATCCTTGTGCTCTTATACCTTTTAAATACATAATAATACCCTAGTGAGCACTTTTTTCGTAAGCATTTTTGGCTGCCATTTGTTCAGCTTGTTTCTTACTATGCCCTATGCCCTTTCCATAAATTATATTATCAATTTTTACAACCACTTCAAAACTTTTATTGTGAGCTTCCCCACTTTCACTAACCACTTCATATGTTAAACTTTTTTTATCAGTTTGCACTAATTCTTGTAACGTAGATTTATAATCCATATTAAAATTATAATTTTTTTCTATATAAGGAACAACAATTTTTAAGATATAATCTTTAGCTACTTTAAAGCCTTGATCTAAATATATTGCCCCCACCACAGCTTCAAAAACATCAGCAATTATCGTATCATTTAAATTACTTTTTTGTCCTTCGCCAAGTCTTATTTCTTTGTGTAAACCCACTACTTCTCTGGAGTAAGTAGCTAAAGCTTTTTCACAGACAAAAGATGCCCTTTGCTTAGTCATCTTCCCTTCTTCATAATTTGTATACCGATAGAAATATTCACTAACCACTACTTCTAAAACCGCATCACCTAGAAATTCTAAACGTTCATAATCTTCACAATGTCTATGTTCATTAGCATAACTACTATGTGTTAATGCCGTTTCTAATAATTTTTTATTTTTAAGTTTTATATTAAATTTATCTAAAAAACTCATATTTATCAAATCCATTCTTAATCCATTATATCATGTATACTCGTTTACGTAAAGTATTAGTCAACTTTAAAATTAGTCAAAATAGAAAAGAAGATTTTTTTCAATCTTCAATTTTTTTGCTTAACCTAGTATTATTGGGTCTGTACTTGTTCCCTCACCACGAACATACCTCACATTAGAGTTGAGATAAAATGTTGGTCTTACGGCATGACCAGCATCATAATTCGTCAAATACGCAGTCACACCTCCAAACGTAAGAGCACGGAACGCATCCGTGACGATTTCCGTTCTTGGCGTAATAAACCAAAAATCATCGCCAATCCAAGTCCAGTTATCCCAGACGGCTAACCGATAATCTTGTAAAGTTGATACATATCTCGGCAAGCTCCATCTATCTTTCGTAGCCCCATAGTAATAATCGGTAACATACATCAAACCAATCTTGGCTTGATGTGGAAGCGGTGTCTTGGAATCGGCAAGTTCATTTTCATAAGCTGTACGAACTCCTTGTTCATTACCATTTTGAGAAGTCATACCCCCGACTTGCCATTCTGACATAGCAATCATGTTAGCCCAATCTCCCAATTTATCAAGATATGTTACATTCAAATTTTGGGTATTTAAGGCACTTTCACTCCAAACGTTTTTGCCATTTTTATCCCATGTGTATCTGGGAAATTCATTATGATTACCTAAATAGGTATTATACGGTGTTTTAGCATCAGCACTAGCAAAATCACCATCTTCACCCAATAAATCTTTACCCGCTTCATCAGCTTTTACTAATTTAACTTGATACTTTTCGCCTACTTTAAAAGCTCCAATTATTCGATATAAATTATCTTTGTTATTAGTACATTCATCGCCAAAACAAACATAATTTTTGATATTATTATCGCATAAATATCCATCAGCTATTGCTTTCATTAGTGTTTGTTTTAAAGATGTTAAATTATCTATATCTGAATTATAACTTAGTGTATATTTGGCATTTGATTCACAATAATCATTACTATTTGTAAATGGAGAACCGTTACAATTTAACTTGATTATATCGTTGATAGAACTATAACTTTGTTTAGCTAAATCAGTTAATTGGTAGTCCCCACCAGTATAACGATAGGATAAATCATTAGCACCATCTGTTAAACTAGCATCATGATAATACAATTTAGTATCTTCATAATTATTATTTTTATTATATAAGCTTATTACACATTCAGCTAAATTGTCCCCATTTGGACAGGCGTCTGCTAAAGTTTTCTTGGGGGTTATACTTTCTTCAATTACTTTTACTATTTCTTCGTCAGCAAATGCTATCTTGGTACTTACTTCATATTTCTTACTTTCTGTTAAATCATTGAATGTATAACTATAAACATTTGTATCATCATTACTTGCTTCATGCCAATTATTATCATCATCAGCATTAATTTTAAACGAAACATTATCAATCGTATCCTCATAATCTGATATTGTTGCTATTACTTTCATACTATTATTAGTGATATTGGTGGTTTCTACCTTAATATTTGGTAAAATACTATGTGTTATTATCGCTTGAGCATTAAAAGTTTTCCCTGTATTTACCTGTTGGTCATAATCATGATTTATTAATATTATTTTTATTTGCCACGTTTCATCTGCTTTACCATTAGTTTCATTATCACTAGGTTCAGCACTTATCTCTTCGGTTAATTTAATTGGAATTAAACCAGTTGCTGTCGTTATATCAAATCCTTTGATAGGATTTTCATCTCCATCAGCATCTTCAACTGATACATACTTTATGGATTTATCCTCCAAATTTTCTAAAGGCTTACCATCAGGAGCTATTACTTGTAGTATTAGCTCAGGACTATTGGGTTTAGTATATACAAAAGGATTTTGAATAAAATTTAAATAAACATTATAAGTTTCAGTTGCTGTATAATTGCCATTGTTCGCTACTAAGTGAGCTGACACGGTGGTGTCGTCCTCTTGATTTGGCTCTCCACTTTTAAAGTTATCACTATTAGCATCAATGGTGATAGGATTTCCTTTGGTGAATGTTAGTGAGTCGGTAGTTCCTGCTTCCACATTTATATTGGCACTACCCCCGCTACCTTTTTGAGCTGCAAAATAAGCATAGGTTGCACCAACCACTACTAATAATAGTAAGAGCAATGCTAAAACTATAAATGTTTTATCTTTCTTAATTTTATCCATATTTTTAAACACCCTCAATTTTTCCCATACTATCAAAAAAAAGTCAAGCGAACATATGTTCGTTTGAAGTGTTTTAAATTGCATTCATTTTTTTATTTAATCAAAAAAACAAGTGAGTTTTCATATCACCTGTTTAAACTTTTATTTATCATAATCTATTCTGGCAAAGCAATTCTAATTGGCTTTTGTTCTGAACCATCTCGAGTATCATCTTCTACTATTACGGCTTTTTTACTATCTAAATAAAATGTTGGTCTAAAAGGAAGAGCTGTATTAGAATTATACATGCTTACTGCTCCATTACTACAAATGGTAAAAGAATAACCATCTCCTACATCATAACGGGCAATCATCCATTCATAAATCCCATTAAATAACCAATTATTATCCCGATTAGTATCAGTTGCATAATCTTGTTTCAACCAATTTTCTGGAGTGGTTGCTAAATAATAATCAGTTGGATATAACAAGCCAATTTTAGCTTCAACAATTGTTACTGTATCAGAATATGGTGGTTTAAGTAATTTATTAGGTGGTTGTGCGGAAATATAATTACCAATTTTCCAGTTTGTACTTACAATTAAGTTAGCCCAAGAGCCAAGTTTACCTAAGTAATAATTGGTATCAGGATTATTTAAAGCATTTTTAAGTTCACTAGTTTTCCAATCACTACTTGGATTATCGCTTGATCCACTATAAGCAAAAGAATGAATATTTTCTTTATTTTTGACATGGGCTATTTCTGTATAAGTATTATTAACTTTTAAGCCAGTTTCACTTTGTCCAAATTCTTTATCTCCTAACCCTAACTCTTCTTTCGTTATATATTCTGATTTTATTAATTTAACTTGATTATCAAATACCCCAATTATCCGATATAAATTGGTATCTGGACATTCACCTGTTCCATCACGATTATATTCTTCACTACCTGAACCAAAACAAACATAGTTATTAGGAGTACTTCCTGTATAACGATACGAGTTATCGTTAATTCCTCCTTGTTCATCTAAAGTCCCATCATGATGATAGATTCCATTATCACCTTGAGATTGATATTGACTTGTAACATACTTAGCTAATGTTTTAACTACCTTTTTTTCTTCGTGTTGGATTAAAGCTTGAGCTCGAAAAGTTTTTCCGGTATTTACTTGTTGGTCAGTATCTAAATTAATAAAGATGACTTTAATTTGCCAAGTTTCATCAGCAATACCATTTTGTTCAGAAACTTCTTCATTTGGTGTAGCACTTATTTCTTCTTTATTTTTAATCGCTATTAATCCCTCATAAGTTGTAATATCAAATCCTTTAATCTCATTTTCACCATCCGCATTTATTGTTACATAATCTATACCTTTCGTTTCAATGGTATCTACGGCATTTCCCTCAGGATCAATTATTTGTAATATTAGCTCAGGGTTTTCCTCATGAGAATATAAAAAAGGATTTTCTTGAACTTCAACATAAACATAATATTGTTCAGTTGCTGTATAATTACCATTATTAGCTACTAAATGAGCACTTACTTCTGTTTCACCAGATTGATTACCTTTGTTCTTGGCAAAATTATCACTATTAGCGGTAATATTTATGGCTGGGCCACTTTTAAAAGTTAGCGAATCAGTAGTACCGGCTTCAACATTAATATTAGCACTTCCCCCACTTCCCTTTTGGGCAACAAAGTAAGCATAAGTCGCACTAATTACACACACTAGTAAAAGTAATAATGCTATAATACTTATTTTTTTCTTTCCTGTCATTTTATCATCAACCTTACATTTTCATTATATATACGTATATATAATATTTGCAATAAGCAAATATTATAGTTTACATATTGTTGATACTTGCCTTGCCTAGCAAATTAAAAATTAACCTAAATAAAAAGAAGACTTTTTCATATCTTCAATTTATTTCAAAAATAAAATCCTATCCTAAAATTATTGGATTATCACTTGTTCCTTCACCCCGAACATACTTCACATTGGAGTTGAGATAGAAAGACGGGCGCACGGTATTGTCAGTATAAGTCGTCAAAGTCGTACCCACATACCCACGCGTATTAGCACTGAACGCGTGCGAAGCGATTTCGGTTCTTGGGGTGATAAACCAAAAATCATCACCTATCCAAGTCCAGTTATCCCAGACGGCTTTATGATAATCATCACCATTAGCAACATATCCTGGCAAGCTCCATCTATTTTTCGTAGCTCCATAGTAATAATCACTAACATACATCATACCAATTTTGGCTTGATGAGGTAGTGATATCTTGGAATCGCCAAGTTCATTTTCATAAGCGGTGTGTGCACCTTGTTCATGACCTAAAGGATATGTCATGCCGCCCACTTGCCATGAAGTTTCAGCAATCATATTAGCCCAAGTGTTTAATTTTCCAAGGTATGTTACGTTTAAATTTTGGGTATTCAAAGCACTATTGCTCCAACCATTTTGACCACTTTTATCCCAAGTGTACCTTGGCCATTCATCATGATTACCGAGATAAGTATTATATGGTCCTCGAGTATCAGAACTAGCAAAATCACCATCTTCACCAAGTAAATCTTTACCCGCTTCATCAGCCTTCACTAATTTTATTTGATATTCGTTATTCACTTTGAAAGCTCCGATTATTCGGTATAAATTATCAGCATTTGAACAATCCCCACCAAAACAGACAAAGTTTTTAATGTTATTATCACTTATGTAACCATCAGATATTGCCTTCGTTAAGACTGATTTTAAAGTTGTATATGTATCTCCACCTTGATTATAACTTAATGTGTATTTAGGATTAGTTGCACAATAATCATTACTGTTTGTAGATGGAGTTCCATTACAATCTAATTTGATTATATCATTGATGGTACTATAACTAGCATCTTTGGCTCTTTTCGTTAATTGGTAATCGCCACCGGTATAACGGTATGATTGGTCATTGGCATCGCCTTCGGTTATAGTTCCATCATGATAATATAATTTGGTATCTTCATAATTACCATTTTTATTATATAAACTTATTAAACAATCAGCTAGATTGCCTCCATTTGGACAAGCATCAGCCAATGTCTTTTTCGGAGTTAGACTTTCTTCAATTACTTTTACTATTTCTTCATCATTAAAGGATATCTTCGTGCTTACTTCATATTTCTTACTTTCCGTTAAATTATCAAATGTATAACTATAAACATTTGTATCTTCATTACTTGCTTCATGCCAATTATTATCTTCATCAGCATTAATTTTAAATGACACATTATCAACTACATCTTCATAATCAGAAATGGTGGCTACCACTTTCATACTATCGTTAGTAATATTCATTGTTTCAACTTTAACATTTGGTAAGGTTCTAGCTGTTATAATGGCTTGAGCATTAAATGTTTTTCCGGTATTTACTTGTTGGTCATAATCATGATTGATTAATATTATTTTTATTTGCCATGTTTCATCTGCTTTACCATTGCTATCATCTTCACTTGGGGTGGCTTCTATCGGTTCATTTAATTTAATTGGAATTAATCCGTTAGCTGTTGTTATATCAAATCCCTTCAAGGGATTTTCTTCATCATCAACATCAGCAACTGATACATATTTTATTGATGTATCATCTAAAGTTTCTAAAGGATTACCTTCAGGATCTATTACTTGTAATATTAGTTCAGGACTACCTGCTCTTGTATAAACAAATGGATTATTTACTAAATTTAAGTAAACATTATAATTTTCGGATGCTGTATAATTACCGTTATTTGCTATTAAATGAGCTGCTACTTCTGTTTGACCACTTTGATTTGGTTCACCACTTTTAAAGTTATCACTATTAGCATCAATGGTGATAGGGTTTCCTTTGGTAAATGTTAGGGAGTCAGTTGTTCCTGCTTCCACATTAATATTAGCACTACCACCAGTTCCCTTTTGGGCTGCAAAGTAGGCATAAGTTGCTCCGATTGCTACCAAAAGAAATGCAAGTAATGCTGTGACAATTAACTTATTATTTTTCTTAATTTTATCCATTTTTTCATACACCCTCATTTTTGCCCATA
>CANQCI010000021.1 GCA_947589675.1 uncultured Bacilli bacterium
GGAAATATTCATTATTATGTTGATATGGTTTTTTATAATAAAATATTAAAATGTTATGTTTTAATTGATTTAAAAATAGGACCAATGAAAGCTGAATATGCTGGTCAAATGAATATGTATTTAAATTACTATAATGAAGAAATAAATGATAAAGAAGATAATAAACCAATAGGAATAATTCTTTGTAAAAGCAAAAAGGATATTGCAATTGATTATGCTTTAGGTGGACTTTCAAACAATGTTTTTGCATCTACTTATACTTACTATATTCCTAATAAAGAGCAATTAATTAATGAAGTTGAAAAAGTTTTAAATGAAACTAAAAAAGATGATATTGAGCATTAATTACCTACCATTAAACCAATATAAGTAATAGTTGTAAATATCTACACCACTCGCACCAGTGACATTTTTGTTCGAACTATTCGAACTTTGATATAGAGAACTTGCAGAAAGTTCTTTTTTATGTTATGATGAATATGTCAAGGAAGCTTGCATAAAATAAAAAAGGAATACCTAGTTTTGACGAGTTAGGTACTATTCCAAAAACTGATTAGTACCAATCTATACAGTTGGTACTATTTTTATTAATATGATTAAAATCACAATAATAAGGAGTATTATGATAGAGCAAAGATATTTCTCTGAGGTTCTCATAATGTCACCCCTTTCACTTCAAAAGCAAAGGAGAAGAGTACCTAAATTAACTAAATATTCCTAAAATAAATTTTATCAAATGAGCATTTATAATACAATACTTTTTAATGACACTTTTTATGACGTACTTGATAAAAGTACATTATTATGTTATTATGTATTTGTCAAGGAAACTTGCATAAAATAAAAAGGGAAAGCTTAACTTTTGCACGTTGAGTACTTACCTAAATTTGGTTAAGCACTTATGCTAGATTGAGTGCTATTTCTTTATACATAGAATGATTAAAGAGACTATTAATAAAATGATAATTAGTATTAGAAACGAGACTAATAAATCTTTTTTCTTCATAACATCAAGCTGCAAGCACTCAACAATTAAGTTTCCCTATAAAAAGTATAACAGGCATTTGTCTTTATGCTATTACAAATATGTACATGATACTGAATAAAAAAAGAGGAACATTTGTGGGCAAGTGAATACGCCTCTAAAAATTTAGTTTCGACACTCGATTAATGCTGATTGAGTGTCATATTTTTATTGCTATTACGAGGAGTAATAAAATGATAGCAACAAGCCGAAGGACTTTTACAATAAAAGTTTTTTTTCAATTGTATTCCCCTTTCTTTGTATTTTGGCATATAACTAATATTAAAAATACAGATGATTTTTAAATCGAAATATAACAATAAAATAAATTTATGTTATACTTATAGTAAATAGAATCTATTTTATTAAGTCGGTGATATTATGAAAAAACTACAACTTATAAACACTATAGATGCTCTCTCTAGAGTAGTTAGTATAAGTGAAGAACAAAAGCAAAAATTAATTAATAAATATAAGGATATGTCTGATACAGAAGTAATTAAAGAACTGTCTTCTACTGCTTATCGAGTTATGGGAAGCAATTTAGAATTATACGATTATGCACTAAGTGTAATACGTAATATTAACCCATCAATTTGTCCCCCAGTAGCAGAAATGAAAATAATATTAGAAAAAATGTTTTCTAATGAAATTGAAGGAAATATGTCATTAAAAGAAAATCATCAATTAGTAAATGAATCTTTAAGACAATTTTGTACTTTATTTAATCAATATGGTATTGATTATTATATTGTGGGAGCTTTACCCTGTTTTTTAAAAACTAACCAACCTTTATTTAGATATCATGACGATATAGATATTATGGTCAATGAGCAAGATATTCCTAAAATAGCCGAAATTATGAAATTGACTGGTTATAAATTTCAAGATGATAGATTTCCTTCGTTGGAAAGATATTTAGAAATGGAACAAAATAAACCTCCTCATACAGTTTTAGCTCAAAATCCCAACAATGAATTTCACTTAGGTTTCTTTTGTTTTCGAAGAGAACAAGATAATTCTATCACTATGCGAGAATACTCTCACCGAGTAGAAAACAATGAAGTTGTTGTCGATGTCTTAGAACGACAATCAGATCCTATCGGGACTTCATTAAGATATGATGAAACTCCCACTACATACATGGGTACGTCTTTTAAAACTAGTTCTATTGAAAATGTCTACACTTTAAAAAGTTATACTAAAAGACCAAAAGATATAACAGATATGAAGAAATTAGCACCATTTATTAACAAAGAAAAATTGAATGCATTAAAGAATCATCCTAATCGAAATATAACATTTCAAAATGAGCAACAAGATGAGCATGAATCTTATAAACATGTCTAATTGAAAAAGAAAAAAGATAATAACTTTCTTAGACATACCGTTTGCTTCCATCCTTTTAGAAGTTGGCAAGCACTAAGCTATCAACATACCTAAATATATTAAATAAGAAGTTTAATTATTATGAATAATGTTTTGATAAAGAAAACTAGTAGTGCTAAGATTATAATTAATAATATTAAGCATAATAAATATTTTAAGGTATTATTATATTTACTATATATTTTAATTAGTAAATTTGTTAAAAAATATTCTAACCATATAAGGGGTATTAATATAATTCCCCTTATTAAAATACTAAATTCAAATAAACTCCCAATAATTATTCCTAAGTTTTCATATTGATTATAATTAGCCCCAATCTCTCCCCAGTTAGTTTTGGTTTTAACAAACAAACATATATCTATTAATATAATAAATATAGTTAAAATAATAGCTATAGTTTTAATAACTTTTTATTTTTCAATTATTTCCCTCCTCCTCATATTCTACCATAATTAAACGAGCTTGATAAGCATGGGCTTTTATGCTATTATGGGGTTAACAACAAAAGATAAAAATGATTATGAGAAAGTTTTAACTGATGAAAAAATTATTAATATAATTGGAAGTAAAGGTTTTGGTAAAACTACTACTTCTTTAAAATATCTAAATGATGAAAATTATATTGTTATAAATTGTGATAGCTTATTAGAATTACTATAAGACTATTAAAGAAGGAAAAAAATATTTAAACAGTGTAAAGATATAGAAAATATTATTAAAGAGTTAGAAAAGGAATGAATTAAAATGACAGAATACGAAGCTTATACATTATTAGATCAAAAATGTAACAGTTTTTTTCCAGCCACAGGAGAATGGTATAGTTGTTGTTTTCAAAAGTCCAATGATATAAATCCCTTTTTTTTCCCGTGTCACACCCGTGATTGTGAATGGTTAGCTTATATGATGCAAAGTAAATTTAAATTATATTATTTACCAACTTCTTTTATAGAAAAATATATACAACAATCAGTATTATTTCAAAAAGCTCGGCATGATTATGAACAAAAAATAGTTAAATGGCAAATAGATTGGATGAATAATGATGGCGAAAATTGGCTAGTTGATAAAAGTTTAGGTGGAGAATTTTTTGAGTTTAGTCCTAAATGTGATATAGCTTTTAGAAAAGGAATCGTCGATACTTTAACAGCCATTGGCATGCCTTTAGATGCGATTGAAGAAGGCATTGAAAAAAATTATCCTAAATGGCGAAATAAGTATATGACTTATGCCTTTAGAAATATATATTATCCTATTTCCTTTAACATTAGTTCTTTTAATGAAGAAGAAAAGATAGATTATGAATTACAAAGAGCTTGGCTAAGAAAGCGTTTATATGAATATTATCAAGAGCATAAAGATTCTGTGGATAAATATGGTATTGTCTTGTCAGAAATGAAAATGACTGAGGAAGAATTAAAAAAACTAGATGAGTATATTGCAATAAAAGAAAAAGAAAGATTAGAACAATTAAAAACTATTGCCAATGAAGAAAAAACTTTGGTTAATAAAGATACAACTATCGAAAAACAATTAAAGAAACTTTTAAGTTTTAAATAAAATTGAGGCATCCCTCCTAGAATGTCTCAATTTTATTTTTTTACTTATACCTATTCATTTGAGCCATAACTTGTTTAATTTGTTTTTGGCTTGGTTTTCTTCCCATGCTTGACATCATGGCTTCAATCATTTTCTCATTAATTGGTGGATTATCATTTAATTGTTTTTGAAAAATATGGCGAGCAAGTAGGAAGCCCACAATAATCCCAATTATAATCCCAATAACTAAATAAAGAATTAACTTTCCCATATAATCACCCTTATGTGTTTTATTTTACTATATTTTTTCTAAATGAACAAGCTTAGATAACCAAAAATAATCCCGACTTTCAAAATCACAAACAAATAAATCCCGCATGGGTAAAAAATTACGGATATTTTTCGTAATCATATTTGTTTTTACTAAGATATGACTATTTTTAACTGTTATCTCTGTTTCTTCCCGGCGATACTTATTAATTATCTTATGATTATTCCCTATTTTCATATAAAAATCATTATCTTTATTAATTTCATAAATAGCTTTATTATATTTTTCTTTATCAAAAGGCACTATTACTTGATCTAATAAATCTTTACCAAAGCAAGCATTACACGCATCAAGCATATAAATCCCCTCTAAAGTTTTATATAAATTATAAGGGGTATCATTCATTAAAATGGCTAAATTTTTATTAATTTTAAATACATAAAAAGTCCTCATCTTATCACCTATTTTATGATACTATAAAGGACTTAAAAAATTTGTCATATTTTGTCTAAAGACTATTGTTTTATTAAATAATTGGAAATTTTTTCTAAAATAATTTTTTCTTCAAATTTGAAATACTTAGCTATTTCTTCTTTTTTACCACTCATCCCAAATTTATTTATGCCAAAAATATATTCTGGTTTGCTCGCAAAACGATTCCATATTAGACTGGAACCCGCTTCAATTACAAACGTTGGCACATTTGGTAAAAGTTGTTCTTCATATTTAGGATTTTGTTTTAAGAATAATTCCATACTAGGCATCGATACTACCCGCAAATCTAGGCCGGCGGTAAATAGTTCCTTAGCAATATTTAAAGCCATTTCGACCTCGGTACCTGTTGCTATAATTACGCCATCCAAGCGATATTTTTCTTTTCTTATCATGTATGCTCCGTATTTTACAAACTTGGCATTGGTATTTTTATACTTAGATCTTTTTTCTTTACTGACAACAAGGGCTGTGGCACAATTATTTTTTAAAACATATTCCCAGGCTCCCATGATTTCGTTAATATCCGCGGGACGAAAAGTAATAAGATTAGGAATACTCCGAAGCATCGTTAATTGTTCAACAGGTTCGTGGGTTGCCCCATCTTCGCCAACATAAATTGAATCATGGGTAAAAACATATGTAACTGGCAAATTCATCAAGGCACTCAATCTTAACGCTGGCTTTAAATAATCACTAAAGGCTAAAAAGGTTGAACCAAAAACTTTTAAATTTGATAAAGCTAAGCCATTTAAAATCGAACCCATGGCATGTTCCCTAACGCCAAAATAAATATTTTTACCTAAAGGATTTTTATCCGTCATTTTTCCTGATTTATCTAAATTAGTTTTACATGATGAAGAAAGATCGGCGGAACCTCCCAAAAAGAAAGGACTTCTTGGCGAGATAATATTCATGACTTTATGATTACTTTCTCGTAATTCTTCTTTATAATCACTACTTATTTTAAATTTCGTATCATCAAAATCAATAATAAATTCATTACGTTCTAAAAAATTAAATAAAGTATTTAATCCCTCATTATCGCCCTCTCTAACTTGAAAATAAGTAGATTGCCATTTATTAAATTTCTTGGAAACCCGGTTATTAATCGCTGCTTGCAAATAATTACTATATTCAGGATTAACGGTAAATGGTTCACTCGTAATTTTCATTTTGTTTTTAATATTAGCAAAATCTTCCACCGTTAAAGGTTTACCATGCACTAAATTAGTTCCCTCATTGATACTATCTTTGCCAATAGTTGTACTAACAATAACAATTGATGGTCGCTTACTTTTTTTAGCTTCTTTAATCGCACTACTAATATCTTCATAGTCATTACCATTCCGAACTCTAATAATATTAAAATCTAGGGCTTCAAACCTAATTTCAATATCTTCCGTAAAAGTTTCATCACAACTGGAATCTAAACTCACTTGATTACAATCATAAATTAAAATAAGTTTATTTAAATTTTGGGTACTAGCAAATGATAATGCTTCATAACTTATTCCCTCCATTAAGTCGCCATCGCCACATAAGCAATAAGTATAATAATCAATTAACCCTCCATTTTTAAGAGAACCATCGGTGATACTTCGTAAATACCTTTCGGCTAAAGCCATCCCCACTGCCATGCCAATCCCTTGACCAAGGGGACCAGTTGAAACATCAACCCCTGGAGTTACACGGTACTCTGGATGTCCTGGCGTTAAAGAATTTAATCTTCGGAAATTTTTAATTTCCTCCATGTCGATATCAAAACCCGCATGATATAAAAGCGAGTAAAGTAAAGCCGAACCATGCCCACTGGATAAAACGAAACGGTCACGATTTATCCAATCCGCTTTAGCCGGAATGACATTTAAATGATCTTTATATAAAGCATATAAAGTTGGAGCGGCTCCCAAAACTATGCCCGGATGCCCACTTCCCGCTTTATTAATCATATCTAAAGCTAATATTTTAATACTATTAATTATGTTATTATCCATTTTACTCATAAATAATTACCTCCCAGATACTAAAATCATACCATAAATTTTCAAAAAAATAAACTCACTATATCAAAACATACGTTTGACAACTTCTTCATGTTATGATAAATTTTAAAAAGGTGATAGATATGGAAAAAAAAGAATTAACAGCCAGACAAAAAGAAATATTAAATTATATCAAAAAATATAGTGCTACCCATGGTTTTCCTCCGGCGATAAGAGAAATTTGTAAAGGCGTTGGTCTAAAAAGTCCTGCCACGGTATTTACCCATCTTCGTTCCTTAGAAAATGCGGGTTTTATTAAAACTACTAATAACAAATTTAGAACGATTGAAATATTATCCGAAAACGAATTTTTACCTAAAAAAGATAAATTAGTAAAAGTTCCTTTAATTAAAAATAAATTAAAAAAAGATTGGGAAACAACTTATGAAAACACTCCCAAAACCATTAATATCCCCGCTTATTTAATTCCAGCCAAAGCCTCCGTTTTTATTTTTGAAGCTCCTGATAATACTTTGGTAAACGAAGGCATTTTAAAGGGTGATTACTTAATTATAAAAAAAGATAATAAAGCTCATGCCCAAGACTTTGTTTTAGTTTTAAATAATCAAAACGAATTAATTTTAAAAAAGTATACTACCAAAGACTCTGTCGTAGGCAAAATAATTGGTTTATACCGGAAAATATAAAAAACTATCAATCCGATAGTTTTTTACTTTAAGAAAAAGATGGTATAAGCTAAAAAGGCAATATACAGGATTAAAACAATCCAACCATTTAGCATATCTTTAGCTTTGGATTTTCCTTCAACCCCAATTGCCATGGTGACTAAATAACCGCCAATTAATCCCCCAATGTGGGCGGCGTTATCAATACCTGGGGTAATTAAACCCATCATCAAATTAAGAATAATTAAAGGAATAATTTGTCTTCTTAAGGCATCACTTAAATAAAGCCGGTAGTGATACCCAAAGTATAATAAGGAACCCATTAAACCGAAGATAGCTCCACTAGCACCTGCCGATATTCCTCCACTTGTCCAAGCTAAGGAAAGTAAGCTACCCGAAATAGCACTGATAAAATAAATAACTAAAAACTTCCATTTTCCCATAAAAGTTTCCACTTGAGAACCAATAACAAAAAGAGAATACATATTAACTAGTAAATGAATTAAACCAATATGTAAAAAAGCACAAGTTAATAATCGCCATATTTGCCCGGCTTTAACCAGAGGTAAATAATTGGCTCCGAACTTTAACAAAGTTGCTGCATTCGTACTACCATCACCAAAAAAATAAGTAGCTAAAAATATTCCAAAGCAAACCACAATTAAAAGAGGTGTAAAAACCATTCTCTTCGGCGAAAAAATTTTCGAAAAATGTCGATTATCTTTTTCTGTCTTTTCATTAATATCATTGGTAACATTAATAATTAAATCAAGAGAATCACCCGTATTAAAGACCGTATCTTTTAAAGCCGGAAAAGCTTTTATTAAATCCTTATTTTCTTTAACATCATCTAAAGTATTAATTCTAACTGTATTTATATAATTATCATTCTTATAATCAACTCTTTTACTTAAATCTAAGTCAATATTTAAAGCTTTAACTTTAAATGATAAAGTCTTTTTTTTAATTTGTTTTAAAATATGTTTCATTTTAAAAATATCAAATTTATATTGTTCATCATTGATAATTGCATTACTATTTATCCGAATTACCCGATATAAACCATCGATATTTTCTAACCAAATTTCATCTTTAACGCCTTGGACATTAATGGGAGTATAGTTTTCTTGCGTTACAAAATAATGTACCAAACTCATCATTATTTGATCATTTTCTCTTAATGTAATAAATGCCATATTAAGACTCCTTTTGTTCTTTTATTTTACAATAAATCATTTATTTAGTAAAGAGGTGCTATTTTTATGATAATCATTTATTTAATAAGTCTTACTTTACTTATTAGTAACATATTTACCAATATTATTCATAATTATCTTTCTAATGATACTATTTTTTATACTTCCTCTACTTTAATTACTAATATTGTAACTTTTATCTTCTATTTTTATTATGAAAATTATTTAATTACTTTAATCAGTAGTTTATTTCTCCTCTTTTTTACTAGCTTTTTATTAAAAGATTTAAAACCTAATTGGCAAAATATCCCCTTTTTAGGTTTTATAATATTATTTATTTTAAAAATATTATTCTTGCTCTAATTTATCTAAAAAACTTTGAAATTCGCTAGGTAAAGGAACTCTAAATTCTAACACTTCGCCTGTGATAGGATGCGTAAACTTTAAATATTCACTATGTAAAAATTGCCCAAATTCATTACCTTTCTTTGGGTTATACACGGGGTCATTAAAAACTGGATAACCAATATATGCCATATGCACCCGGATTTGATGGGTTCTTCCAGTATCTAATTTTAACCGAACTAAAGTATATTTGGCGTATTTTTTAATAACTTTTAAATGGGTAATTGCTTTTTTTCCTTGGGGATTAATACACATTTTTTGATAATTATTTTTATCCCGACCAATCGGAGCATCAATCAAGGCTTCCCCAGATGGGAAAACTCCCGATAATAAAGCCACATATTCCCGGTGAATAGTTTTATTTTTAAAACCTTCGGCTAAAATCTCATGAGCTTTATTACTTTTGGCAACTAACATCAAGCCTGAGGTATCTTTATCAAGGCGATGGACAATCCCAGGACGCACCTCGTCTTCTAAGTGACTTAAATTTTGGGTATGATATAAAAGTCCACTTACGAGAGTATGCTCATGATTCCCACTTCCCGGATGCACCACTTGTCCACTGGGTTTATTAATTACCATTAAGTCATCATCTTCATACACAATATTTAAAGGCATTTTTTCAGCCTCCACTTTAGTTTGTGTAACATATTTGCCGATTATAGTAATATCATCTTCTAACTTAACTTTATAACTCGGTTTGACTTCTTTACCATTAACTAAAATTTTTCCTTCTTTAAGCATTTTAGTAATAACTTCCCGACTATAATCTAATTCATCTTTTAAATATTTATCAATTCTCATTCCTGATACCTTAACTTTCATTCTTATCCTCCCCTTTAATGATGGCTAACATCACCAAAATAAAACCTACTACCAAACAAATGTCGGCAAAATTAAAAATGGGAAAATGATAACTAAATATATGAACTTCAATATAATCAATAACCCATTTTCTAATTATGCGGTCAAATAAATTACCAATTAAGCCCCCATAAATACAAGCAAAACCTATAATAGTTCTAATTTTAGGAACAAATTTGGGCTGATAATTTAATAAAAAAGCCAAAGCAATGAGGGCAATAATAATTAATAAATAAACCTTATCCGTTAAAATTGACCAAGCGGCTCCCGTGTTATAAACTTTTGTTAAAAATAAAAAATGAGGAATTAAAGTAATTTTTTGGGCATATGAAAAAAAATTATTAATAAGTATTTTAATAATTTGATCAATTAAACATAAACCACCTGCGATAAATAAACTTTTCTTTCTCATACCTAAATAATAGCATATTTTCTAAAACTTGACTAGTATACAATCATTACCTACTTTGGTAATATCACTAAATTTAAAAATCATTTCATTATTACTAAAATACTTTTTAAATAATTTACTATGTTCAGCATAAATATTCGTTATACTTCCATTATTATCGATTTCCACATCAATAATTCTTCCTAAATTATCCCCCGTTGTTGTACTTATTATATCTTTATTTTGTAAATCACTAAGTAACATTTTACCACCTAATTAATTATACTCATTATCTTTTAATATCAAAACTTCTTTTTAGCTTGATGTATAAAGTTTAACATATTTACCCACTATAAAAACAGGTGAATTAAATGGCTAAATATAAAGTAGATATTACAGGAATAAATACTAATAATTTAAAAGTATTAAGTAAAGAAGAAATGACTGCCCTATTTATAAGGTATCAAAATGGTGATTTAGATGCTAAAGAAGCTTTAATAAGTGGAAACTTAAAATTAGTTTTAAGTATCTTACGTTCTTTTAATAATAAAAATTTTAATTTAGATGATTTATTTCAAGTCGGTGTAATTGGTTTAATTAAAGCTATTGATAACTTTGATTTATCTTATGGACTTAAATTAAGTACTTATGCTGTTCCTTTGATAATTGGTGAAATTAAAAGATATATTCGAGATAATACGGCAATTAGAATTAGTCGGAGTATTAAAGATTTAGCTTATCAAATTATTAAGTTTAAAGATGAATATGTTGTTAATCATGGCTGTGAACCTACCAGTGCCATTATTGCCGAGGCTTTAGATATTAATGAATATCAAATAGCTTATGCCCTTGATGCCATGAAAGACCCGGCTAGTTTATTTGAGCCTATTTATAATGATGGCGGGGATACCATTTATTTATTTGACCAAATCGCCGATAATAAAGACCAAGCCACAGACAAAGATATGCTTATTTCTTTACGCAAAGCTTTACTTAAAATAAAAGAACGAGAAAAAGATATTCTCGTTAAACGTTTTATCATCGGTAAAACCCAAATGGAAATAGCCACAGAATTAAACATAAGCCAGGCTCAAGTATCTCGCTTAGAAAAAAGTGCTATCACCCATGTTCGCCGTTTAATTAAATAATTAACGCATAATTTGTTTTAACTTTTTGACCACCTTCTTTTCAATCCGGGAAATATATGACTGACTAATCCCTAACATTTCGGCAACTTCCTTTTGGGTATATTCCTCCGTATTATATAAACCATATCTTAAAATCATAATTTGTTTATCCCGGTCATTTAAAGAATTAATTAAATCATTAAGTTGTTCTTTACTAACCTTTTTCTCATAAAGATTCGGAACTAATTCATTTTCTGTCCCTAAGATATCCTCTAAATGAAGTTCATTTCCCTCATTATCATAATTAAGGGCATCTTCTAAACTTATTTCCGTTTTTCTTTTTTTATTTTTTCTTAAAAACATCAATATCTCATTAGAAATACACCTTGAAGCATAAGTTGCTAATTTAATATTTTTATCTATTTTATAAGTATTAATTCCCTTTATTAAGCCAATGGAACCAATACTTACTAAATCTTCAATATCATAAGTTGTATTTTCATACTTTTTTGCTAAAAAAACTACTAATCTTAAATTATGTTCAATTAATTTATTCCGAGCTTCTTCATCTCCTTTTTGAGCTTTAATTAATAATTCTAATTCCTCTTCTTTTTTTAAAGGGGGTGGCAACTTATCCGTTGCTCCCACAAAGAAAACTTCATTATACTTCTCTCTTAATTTAGCAATTATTTTTCGAAACATAAATCCTCCATTAGTTTTCCATTAAGCAAGCAATCTACACCGGCGATTTTAATATCATTTAAAGCTTCTCCCACTAAATAATTGGAATATTGCTGATTATTAATAATTAAAGTTTTAATTTTAAAACACTTAACAACTCCCGTTTTATTTAAAGCGACATACGGAACATAAATTGGATATTTATTTTTGATATAGTTTTTTAAAGAATCTTTGGCTACTAAAATAATATATTTATTTGTAACAGGATCTTTTAATTTATTACCACTATCTAAAAACGCCTGACAAGTTAATTCTTCCCGATTATTAAAAACAATTTTAACTTCATATTTTAGATTATAGGTTGATTTCATTAACTTATGTTCTTTTAAATACAAATATAAAATAATGGGAGCAATAATGATTAGTAAAACATAATTAGGACTTACTTTATCAAAGAAAAAAACTAACCCTTTTCTTTGATAACTAAATTCATTATTTAAAAAGTATAAAAAACCACCTAAAGTTATACTAATCATATATAAATAAAATAAGTTATGTCCAAAGTATTTTAAATTCCGATATTTAAAAGCGATAATTACCATTATAAAACTAACTATAATTTTAAAGAAAAATAAAATTATATCCGCAAATGGTAAAAACAAAAGTCCTAAAGATAAACTTCCCACTAAAGCACTCATCACCATCCTTCTAAGGGAAGTTTTTCTTTTTAAGGTTAAATCAATGGTCATTATAATTAAAAAATCATAACAAAAATTAATTAAAAAAACTAAATCAAGGTATACCTTCACTAGCATCACCGAAAAGGATTATATCAAAAAAGATACGCATTATTTGTCGTATCTTGTCTTTAACTTAAACTTTTTTTAATAATTATCATTTCTTAAAAAAGGTGGTATTTCATATTCATCATCTACTGGTGGTTGAGGTGGTCTTCTTTTATGAACTTCATCACTAAATAAAGCTTCTTCACTTGTTTCTTCATCAAAACCAGTAGCTATAACTGTTACAATAACTTCATCAGTTAAATTTTCATTTTTAATAGCCCCGAAGATAATATTAATATCCGAATTAGCGGCGGCTCTTACCGTTTCAACGGCATCTTCAATTTCAAATAAAGTTAAGTTTTTACCCCCAGTAACATTGACAATCGCATTAGTAGCTCCCTCAATAGTGGCTTCCAAAAGGGAATTAGCAACAGCTTGTCTAGCGGCTTCAATTGCCCGATTTTCGCCCGCATTACAACCAATACCAATAATGGCTGTCCCACTTTTTTCCATGACGGTTTTGACATCTGCAAAATCGAGGTTAATAATTCCGGTAACTGCAATTAAATCAGAAATTGATTGAACCCCACGGTGTAAGACATTATCTACTTCTTTAAAGGCATCATCAAAACTGGTAGTTTTATCAATAATATCTCTTAACCGGTCATTAGGAATAATTATTAAGCTATCAACATGTTTTCTTAATTCTTCTAACCCAATAAGAGCATTTTCCATTCTTCTTTTACCTTCAAATCGAAAAGGTTTAGTTACAATTCCAACAGTTAAAGCTCCCATTTCTTCCCCAATTTCAGCAATAATTGGAGCGGCTCCAGTACCCGTGCCACCGCCCATACCACAGGCCACAAATATCATATCAGCCCCTTGCAAGGCTTCTTCTAATTCTGTCTTACTTTCCAAAGCGGCTGCCCGACCAACTTCGGGATTAGCTCCAGCTCCTCGACCTCCTGTTATATTTTTACCTATTTGTATTTTATTTGGACATATCGATGCGTTAAGTACTTGCAAATCAGTGTTGACAATGTAAAATTCTACACTTTTTACCCCTTCTTCAATCATCCGATTTACTGCATTACAGCCACCGCCACCTACGCCAATTACTTTTATTTTTGCTATTTGATCCATCTGTAATCCATTCATATTATCTTTTCTCCCTTAATTATCAAAAAAGTACCTAAATAATTTTCCCAATACTGAATCTTCCGATATATTAACTTTTTTGTGTAACCCACTTAAGTCTTCTTGTTCCTCAATATTATAAATAGAAAACTCTTTATTACTAAGTTTTAATTTTCTGTCGTAATATTTGATTAAACCAACCGCCGTTGAATATTTATTATGTCTTGCCCCTATTTCTAAAACTTCCCCAACAGTAGCATTATTAAACATACTATCAACTAGGCTTTTAAATTCGCCCATTTCGGTCGTACCCCCTGTAATTATTATATAACTAATTTGTTTTTTTGTTAAGAGATTTATTTGCTTTTTTACCAAATTCAGGATTTCTTCCAATCTACTTATTACAACTTCACTAGCATCAAATTGATTAATCTTTACTTTTTCTCCATTACGATTATCAAAAATAATCGATTCCGTTGGTTGAGCTAAATTTTTATCCGCTAAAGCAATACACTCTTTTAAGTACATAGAATCTCGGCGATTTATTTTATAAACATAACTTAAATCATAGTCAATATTATCGCCCCCAATATCAACTACTTCACAACTAGTTAAATTACCTTTATTAAAAATAGCTACTTCGGTTTTAAAAGCACCAATATTAACCACAGCTCCTAAACCATCGATATTTATCTTATCTTTAAATTCAAAAAAGTCCCCCAAAGATCCCAACGCAATATCGATTACTTCAATATTTATTTTTTCTAAACACTTAATTATTCCATTAACATTTTTTTTCGGAACCGTTACAACAATGGCTTTCAAGGTTAATTTTAACCCCGATACCCCAAGAGGATTTTCCACCACATCGACATCATTAACAGTATATCTCGTGGGTAAAACGGTTACTAATTCTTTATTATCTTCTATTTTATTATGCGTACAAGCTTTAAATACTTCATCGACATCTTCTTTCGAAATAACACCCGTATCAGGAGAAATACTCACCGAACCCTCGCTTAAAAAACATTCCATATCATTACTTGGAACACTTACCACTACTTTCGTTGGTCTTATACCAATGGTTTCCTCAGCTTGATTAAATATCTCAGTTAAGGCTTCAATCGCACTTTCGGCATTTACAACATAACCTTTTTTAATGCCTCGGGCGGGAACATCTAAACATGCTAAAATATTTAGTTTATTTCGAACTATCTCACCTACCACAAGCTTAATCCAAGCATCACCAATATCTAAACTAGCAATAATCTTCCGCATATTTATTCTCCCATATATTCTTTATCATTATAACCAAAAAATTGGCTTAAATCAAGCCAAAATCACTCTCAACTGTTAAGTTAAAATGTCAAATTTACATTTTTTACTTGACATTTCTTTAAAATATATACTTATATTTATTAATCAAAGATTATTACTCTATATAAAAAAGGGAGATTATTTTTTAAGTAATAAATTATATCTGAAATGAATCAAAATAAAAATTACGATTTTCTTAATTTATTATATAAATTTACTTTATACTTAAAAATATAGTCCAAGTTCATATTAACAATTTTGATTTATTTTTCTCCCTAGGATTTATCATAACCCTTGCTTATAAGAAAATCAAGCAAAACTTTTGTCGAAATTTGCCGTATTTTAGCCAATTTTATGAACAATCAAAAAAGCTAGTAACTTTAACTAACTTTTCTAACCACCATTTAGGCTTACGATTCTAATTAAAAGAACAAGTTTTCGAGGCGTAATTTCTAGTAAAGAACTTGTTCTTATTTATTAGGAACCAAACTGATTCCCAATTAGATTATACAATACTTTGCCAAATATAATATATAAATAATGTTAATTTATTATTTATTTTACATAAAAATTAATTATTTCTTTGTCTTATTTATTTTTAAACATTACAGTACAAACTGTATTACTATCAATATTATTAATATTAATATATTTTTTATCACTACTTAAAATACAATTTTTGCCAGTAACTTCAACATTATTTATGTCATAACCAGCTAAAGGGCTAATAGAATAGCTAGCACTATCTTGATATTCTAAACTAACTTTTCTTTGCCCCATACTACTTGTAAAATAAACCATGCCATCATCCATAGAAGCTTGATTTGGTTCCATACCAGCCCCATAGCTAGCTGTTAAATCAATTAACATAGCATCGTCAATATATAAATCACCGACACCATACTCATTATCAAAATCAAAACGCAATGGATAACTTCCATTATCAAAAGTACTTCTATTATTTATAGCACTATATATATTCCAAGTATTTATTGTTTTTAATCCTGCTGAAAAAAACCTAGGTTCCTGAATTGGCCAATATACTGAGGTTGCTTTACCACCACTTGCTGTTTGAAAAGCTTTATAAAAAACATAATATATATGGGTATTATCTAAAGGAATAGTTATCAAACTATTAACAGTATATTCAAAATCATCATCTGTTCCTGTTATTTTACAAGAATATTCTCCACTTGCCTTATAGGTTGAATCATAAACACAATAATTCCAACCGGTATTTTCAAAACTCGAATTAGGAATTAAATTTCTTAAAGTAATTCCATTTTCAACTGTACCATTTATGATATTAATACTAACATTATAAACTTGTTTAGGAATATTTACCTTACAAGTTATATCACTTGTTGCCTTACTAACAGTTAATATTGTCTTATCATTATTTAGACTACAACCCTCCCCTTCAACAGTAGCTTGAGATAAATTATAGCCAGTTAAAGCTGATATAGTATATGTTGAACTCTCCCCATATTCAAGACTTTCAACTTTATGCGATATATGATCTTCAAAATATGGTATCTTATCTAAATACTCAAGGCTTGGTTCTTTATTTAAACCAAAATCAGCGGTTAAATCAATTAAGATGGCATTATCTAGATATAAATCTCCGTCTTGATAATTATTATTATAATCGAATCTTATCCCATAATTTCCATTGTTTAAAGTTTTTCTATCGTTTATAAAACTATATTTATGCCACTCTTTTGCCGTTGGAGAAAGTGAATAATAAAATAACCAAGGTTCTTGAAAGTAAGGCCAATAACTTTGAATGCCATCTCCAATTGTTGTATCTTGATAGCCATTTACAGATATATAGTAATTATGGGTATTATTTAAGGAGGAAGTTTGAGAATTGATTACTATTACTTCTGGAATATCCGTAGTTCCTTGCAAACGACAAGAATAATTACCAGATAATTTATGAGTTGAATCTTGGATACAATCACTCCACCCCGTTTTTTCAAAACTGGAATTGGGAATTAAATTAGTTAGAGAAATTCCCCCATTAACATTACCACCCAACACATCCACGGTAACCTCATTGATTATTTTCGCAAAAGATATCGTACATGTTTTAGGACTTGTAACATTATCAACATATAATATTTTGTTTACTAAGCGACAATCACTGGGGGATACTGTAACTTGGTTTTCATCATATCCCTCAAGAACCGAAATATTAAATTGGGCTGTTGTTCCTTCTTCAATCTTGGCTGAGGCGGGCGAAGATATTCCCCCCGTAACTTGTACATCAACTTGATAATACGCAAGGGTTCTTTCTACTTTATCATAAGAATCTATCGACTCTTTTTCTAATTCATCTCGAGCCTTAACTTTAATATTATATGTTGATGTATCAGCTAACTCGGTAAATTCATAAACATTACTGGTTTGCCAATTGCTCCAACTTCCATATTTATCATGATTTTCAATCATAAAAGCATATTCTTTAACCGGATTATTTCCAGATGATGATTGAACTTCAATTTTAATACTATTTAAAGTTCTTTTTAATACCGTAAAGCCAGTTACTTTTACTCTTTTGTATTCATCAGTTTTTATTATTGCTGTTTTTATTTGACTTTCTATACCTTGTTCATCTTCTTCATAAGCATAGATTTTATAATTTTGATTATCCTTTAAAGGACTTCCATCCGCAAGACTATTAAAAGTATAATTAGGTTTATCCCATTCAACATAGATAGGTTCATTCATTTTTTCAGCAATACTCATAATACTCGCTTTTTCCGCTTCTTCATTAGTTTCTTCAATCGCATAATAATATTTGGCAATTTTGGCTGTATGATTTTCATTTTCGAGTAAATTAACCGAAATGCTTTCATAAGTTTTTGCCGCTTCTTGAATACTATTTATCTCGGGCATAATATACGTGTCTTTTTCTTCCGTAGTTATTAAAACTTTACCACTAAAAGTTTTACCAGCATTTTCTTTTTGATTAGTACTTAAATTACGAAGAACTACTTCAAATTCCCAAGTTTCCGTAGTACCCTCTTCACTATCAGCTTCAATTAAATCATTCAAAGCAATTGCAAAAACCCCGTATCTTACAGTTATATCAAACCCCTGTAATTTTTCATCATAATTTAATGACTCTATATAATTAAGGTAATTTCCTTCGGGATTTTTGACCCTTAATAAAATTTCAATTTCTTTATTGGGGGTAGAATAAGTAAAATCATTAGCATCAATTATAAAATAAACATTATATTTATCTTGAGCTCTTTTGGTAGTACTATTTGGAACAAGGCGTGCCAAAGCAAAAGTTTTGCCAATTTTATCCTCACCGCCTTGGTAAAAATCACTACTGGAAGCCGAAATATTAATGGCATTACCCGTTTGAAATGTTAAAGAATCCGTAGTATCCGCCCCAATTTTTATATTAGCACTTGCCCCATTTCCTTTTTGAGCGATAAAATACGAATAACTTATACCTAGAAAAATTATAATTAAAAACCCAATTTGTAATGTAAAGAAAAATTTTTTAGTCATTTTATACACCCTCAATTTTTCCCATACTATCAAAAAAAAAAAAAAAAAATCAAGTTGACGTAAATTTACATTTTTTCTTATTTTATCCAAAAAAAGCAAAGGTATCTTCCTTTGCCTATATTTTAATTATTTTTCTAATTCACAAGAACATTTGATGTGTTTTACCCGGTCTTTTTCTTCCGCTCTTTTGGCGTTATTAAACCGATCTACTGTTCCAACTAAGTAACCAGTAATCCGTCTAATCCGTTCAAAACCTACTCCTTCTCCTACTAATTTTTTTGATTGTAATTCTTTTTCCATAATATTTTTCCTCTCCTTTTAATCTTTTCCATTTAATTTTTTTAATAAATCCGCTGGGATTGGTTCGCCAGCTTTCCGTCCACACCGTGGACAAACATCTTTTATAATCCCCACATAACCACAAACAGGGTCACGGTCAACTGGGTGATTAATGGCTCCGTAGCCAATATCTGATTCTTTCATAATCCGCACAATATTTTCAAAAGCCTCTAAGTTATCACTTGGATCACCATCGACTTCAATATAACTTATATGTCCTGCATTGGTTAGCTTATGATATTCACCTTCCAATTTTAATTTCTTCGCTACACTAATATTATAATAAACTGGGATATGGAAAGAATTTGTATAATAAGCCCTATCAGTAACACCCTTTATTTTGCCATAAACAGCTTTATCAATATTAACAAATCTTCCCGATAACCCCTCAGCTGGTGTAGCTAAACACGTGAAATTCAAATTATATTTTTTCGAATATTCATCACATAATTCCCGCATCTTGCCAATTATCTTTAAACCTAATTTTTGAGATTCTTCGGATTCACCATGATGCTTACCAGTTAAAGCTACTAAACATTCGGCTAAACCAATGAAACCAATGGAAAGAGTTCCATGTTTTAAAACTTTTTTTAACTTATCATTTGGTTTTAGTTTTTCACTATCTAGCCAAACTCCTTGTCCCATTAAAAATGGGAAATTGTAAACTCTTTTATTACACTGAATTTCGTATCTTTCTAATAATTGATCTTTAACTAAATCACATAAACTTTCTAGTTCGGCAAAGAAGCCTTTTAAGTCTGCTTTTTTATTACCAGCATTAGGTCCCACAATTCCGTATTTAATCCCTAAACGTGGTAAATTAATGGATGTAAAACTTAAATTCCCACGACCTGGAGTTATAGCTTTATCTGGATCAACAACATTAGCTAAAACTCTTGTACGACATCCCATATAACCTACTTCTGTTCGATAGTCTCCTTCTTTATAATAAGGTTTATTAAATGAGGAATCTAAGAAAGACCAATTTGGGAATAATCTTTTCGCTGAAACCCGCAAACTTAATTTAAATAAGTCATAATTAGGATCTTCGGGATTGTAATTAACACCCTCCTTAACCTTAAAAATAGAAATTGGGAAGATTGGCGTTTCTCCATGTCCTAAACCAGCTTCAACCGCTAGCATATAATTTTTCATAACCATTCTTCCTTCACTAGAAGTATCTGTTCCAAAGTTTATCGAAGAAAATGGCACTTGAGCTCCCGCCCGAGAATGCATGGTATTCAAATTATGAACAAATGCTTCCATCGCTTGATAAGTTCTTCTTTCAGTTTTTTCTAAGGCTTTATTAATGGCTAAATCAAACATTCTTTCTAACCTTTTACTATCTTTATAATATTTAGCAAAATAATTTTTACTAATATCAATAGTAGTTATTTTGGCAATTTCCTTTTCAACTGAGGCCATATTAATAAAATCATTTAAATCTTCTAAATCAATATAATCCTTAATTATATGGCGTAATTGTTTTTTGAATGTTTTTAATACCCCAGGAGCTAGATAATAATCAAAAGCGGGAATACTTTGCCCCCCATGTTGATCATTTTGATTAGATTGAATGGCTATGGCTGCTAAAGCCGAATAACTCATGATATCATTAGGTTCTCTTAAATGTCCATGTCCTGTTGAAAAACCATTTTTAAATAATTTATCTAAGTTAATTTGATTACAAGTTGTTGTTCCCATCGCTAGGAAATCCATATCATGAATGTGAATATCTCCCTCATCATGAGCGGTTGAAAATTTCTTTTTCATTAAATAAGCTTTAGAAAACTCTTTAGAAACAGTCGAACCATATTGAAGCATAGTTCCCATCGCTGAGTTACCATCAATATTGGCATTTTCTCTTTTTAAATCTTCTTCCCCCGCACTTTTTAAACCTAAACCTTCCAAGGTCTTTAAAAATTTATGAATTTTTTTATCATACATAAACATTTCCCGAGATTGACTTCTTCTTTCCCGGTAACTAGCAAATGATTCATAAACATCTTCATATTTTTTCTTTTTTAAAGTATCTTCAATAATATCTTGAACTTCTTCAATTTTAATTTTATCTTTATCTTGAAAATCTTTTTCAATGCGACTAATTACCGCTTTATAAACTTTTTGAATATCTTCTTCACTATATTTTTCTTGTTCTTCGCCATCTTCGTCAATTATTTTAATACTATCAAAACCTTTTTTAATAGCCATGGCCACTTTGGTTCCATTAAAATCGACTTTCGAACCATTTCTTTTAACAACTTTTATTTTTTCTAAAAATTCTTCATCTTTTTCATTCATTTAATTCACTACCTTTCTCAACAATTTCATTCTATTATGATAAATAAAAAAAGTCTACTGTTTTTTTAATTTTTAAAAATTTCCATTTTTTAACTTTTGTAGATTTTAAGGTATTTTTCTAAATTTATTTTTGGTTATAAATTTATATTTTTGTAAGCTTTCACCTAGGAAAAATCAACTTTTTATATTTTTTTATTTTTTTGACATTTTTTGACTTTTTGAGTTTTTTCATTTTTCATAAATTTGTCATATCAAAAATTTTACACATTTTTCCGGAAGAAAATTTTGCAAATTTTTGTTGCGTAGCTATGGGCATAAGTATATAATAAAAATGATGAAGGTGATTATATGTATAATGGTAAAAAAATTCATTTGATTGGCATTGGGGGCGTTTCCATGAGTGGCATTGCCGAAATGCTTTTAAGCATGGGAGCCATTGTCAGTGGTTCAGATATTAAAAAAAGTAAAATTACTGACCATTTAGAAAGTTTAGGTATCCAAATTTATGAAGGGCATCATCCCGAATTAATTAAAGATGTAGATATCGTTATTTATACCGCAGCGATTAAAGAAGATGACCCTGAAAGAAAAGAAGCCGAACTTAATCATAAAGAATGTTATGAACGGGCGGTATTTTTAGGTAATCTTACCCTTTTATATCATAATTGTTTATGCATATCAGGTACACATGGGAAAAGTACCACGACCGGCATGGTTAGTACCATCTTTTTAGAAGCTGGTTTAGACCCCACCATTCAAATCGGAGCTATTTTGCCAAGCATTAATAGTACCTCTCGCATTGGATCTAAAGATTATTTAATCATGGAATCTTGCGAATATGTCGATAGTTTTTTACATTTTCATCCTACCGCCGAAATAATTACCAATATAGACAATGATCATTTAGATTACTTTAAAAATTTAGATAATATAAAAAAATCATTTCATAAATATACCAATCTTTTACCGGAAAATGGTTATTTAATAATTAATCGGGATGATAAAAATTCTTTAAATGTTGAAGATGGTACCAAAGCTAAAGTAATAACCTATGGAATAAATAATGAAGCTGATTATATGGCTAAAAATATCACCGTAGATGAACTTGGGCATTATCATTTTGATGTTTTTCAAAAGCAAGAATTTGTTACATCTATTGATTTAAATATTAATGGTGAACATAATATTTATAATGCCTTAGCTAGTATTGCTTTATGTCGTAATTATATTAATGACATTAATATCATCAAAGAAGGCTTACGAAAATATCATGGGGTGGAAAGAAGATTTGAATACTTAGGAAAATATCATAATGCTTTAATTTATGATGATTATGCCCATCATCCAACGGAAATAAAAACTACTTTGGAAGCGGTAAAAAAGGTTAAACATAATGATGATTGGGTCGTCTTTCAAGCCCATACTTACTCTCGCACCAAAGAACACTTAGATGCCTTTGCCGAAGTACTTAGTAAATTTAATCATATTATTATTGCCCCCATTTACCCTGCAAGAGAAACTAATACTTTTAATATTAGTGAAGATATGTTAGTTGAAAAAATCAAAAATTTTAATAACCAAGTTATATATCTTGATAGTTTTGCCAAAATAGTGGAATATTTAAAAAAAAATGTTAAAGAAAATGATTTAATTATTTCCGTTGGAGCGGGTCCCGTTAATCAAGTTACTTATGCTCTTACTAAAGAAGCTTAATTTAAGTTTCTTTTTTCATATTTATTTAAGAAATGTATACAATAATATTAGGTGATTATGTGTTTAAAATCTATTTTAAATCTATCTTAATTCCTTTAATATTAGGAACAATCATCGGGTTTATTACTAGTACAGGAATGAATTATAAATCATTAACCAAGCCTTTCGGAGCTCCCCCAGGGATAATTTTTCCCATCGTCTGGACTATTCTTTATATTTTAATGGGTATAAGTTATGGAAAATTACAAGCTAATAATCTAAATAGTCCTGATTTAAAAAAAGTATATTATAAACAATTAATAATTAACCTAATATGGCCTATTATCTTTTTTACTTTAAAATTCCGCTTTATTGCTCTTCTTTGGATTATTCTTTTATTAATTTCGGTTTTAGAAATGATTATTACTTTTTATAAGAAAGATCATCTTGCTGGTTTACTCCAAATCCCTTATTTTATTTGGGTCTTATATGCTACTTACTTAAATTTAGGATTTTATCTTTTAAATTAATTTACTAAAAAAGATGCTCCCTCGAACATCTTTTTTAGTTACTCAGAAATACTTTCAAATTGGGAATTATAAAGGTTCGCATAAAAGCCATTTTTTTGCATTAATTCATGATGATTACCTTGTTCAATGATATTTCCTTCATTCATAACTAAGATTAAATCAGCATTTTTAATCGTGGATAAGCGATGGGCAATAATAAAGGAAGTTCTGCCCTCAGTTAGTTTATCCATGGCTTTTTGCACTAATTCCTCAGTCCTTGTATCAACATTACTAGTCGCTTCATCAAGAATTAAAAAGGGAGCATCCTCGATCATTCCCCGAGCTATCGTTAAAAGTTGTTTTTGTCCTGAGGAAATACTATTAGATTCATTAATATTTGTATTAATTCCTTTCGGTAAAGTTTGAATATAATGATCTATTCCCACCACTTCACAAGCTTTTTTAATAGCATCATCACTTACATGATCTTTATTATAACGAATATTTTCTTTTATACTTCCATTAAATAACCACGTATCTTGTAAAACCATGATAAATAATTTATGAATATTATCCCGAGTTAATTCTTTGGTTGATACCCCATCAATTAAAATATCTCCCGAATTAATTTCGTAAAAACGCATTAATAAATTAACTAACGTCGTTTTACCCGCCCCTGTTGGGCCAACGATGGCAATCTTTTGCCCTGGTTTGATATGAGCATTAAAGTCTTTAATTATTAACTTATCTTCATCATAACCAAATTTTACATGGTCAAAAATAATTTCTCCTTTAACATCAGCCCGCCTTAAAACTTTGGTTTTTTTACTTTCATCAGCCATTTCTGGTTGTTCTAAAAATTCAAAAACTCTTTCCCCTGCGGCGGCGGCTGATTGAAGACTAGTCATCGCTTGAGCTAATTGACTTAAAGGATTTGTAAATAACCGAATATACATCATGAAAGCCACAATTACCCCGAAAGATATAACATCATTCATCGTGAGAATTGCCCCGACAATACAAACACAAACATAACCAAAGTGGCCTATAAAAGCCATGAATGGTTGCATTAAACCAGATAAGAAATGACTTTTTTGTTCACTAACATAAACTAATTCATTTAATTCATCAAACTTTTTAGCTGCTAATTTTTCCCCATTATATAAGGTTACAACATCATGACCAGAAAACATTTCTTCAATATGCCCATTAATATTCCCCAGTTGTTTTTGCCGAGCTCGGAAGTATTTTTGGCTCTTACTTAAAATAATACTCATAAATACAAAACCAAAAAGCGTTGAGGCAATCGCAGTAATAGCCATAATGGCATTCGTAACAAACATCATTAAAAGTGAACCGATAAAAAGTGTCAAGGCACTAACTAAGGTGCTAAAACTTTGATGCATTGATTGACTAATCGTATCAACATCATTGGTTACTCTGGATAAAGTATCCCCCACTTTTGATTTATCAAAATATTTAAGAGGTAACTTATTAATTTTAATAGCAATATTTTCTCTTAAATCCCGTGAATATTTTACTGTAATATGGGCTACCAAAATATTTTCAATAAAAGTTAAAAGAGCATTAATCCCATATAATAAAGCAATAATAAAAGTAATATGTTTAACAATATTAAAAGCAATATGTGGTTTAACTAAATCATAAATATTACTTGGTAATTTATCAAAAGCCTTAAATAAAACTTCCTCATTTTCTAAATCTTTAATATCTTTAAAAGCACCTAAAAAATCTATTTGATTTTGGGAAGTAATTAAGATGTTATCATAAGTAAATTCTGGTAATAAAACTGTCGCAATACTAGTTGGTAAAGATAAAATATCAAAAGAATTTTTATTTACCATATTTAGTAAAGCCAGCTTATCCTCAGCCTTAATAACCACCCCTTGATAAGTCGTATCGGTAAGAATTTTTAATTTTAAATCATCATCTAAATTACTAAATTCTTGCATAAAATTGGTCGCATTAACATTTTTCCTAAATTCTTCTAAAGCTTTCTTTTGGCTTTCGGTAAAATCACTTTGCAAAGAAATATTACCTAAAATAGTTTTAGTATCAAATAAAGACATAGTTAAAGTTTGAATATTTTCTTCACTTAAATTAGCTGTTATTTTTTTACTAATGGTTTGTAAAGTCTTAGTATCTGGAACTAAGCCTTTTGTTAATTCATCAGTTAAATCCGACAAATGGTTAGGAGCAATAATAGTCATGATAGCTCCAATGCCTGCGGCTAAAAACGAAATAATAATCGCTGGCCAGAATTTACGCATACTTAAGGCTAACTTTTTAATTGTTCCTTTAAAGTTTTTCGCTTTTTCAAATGTTGGACCATGATGACGACGAGGTGCACTTTCTTCGTTAGACATTTTCTAATTCCTCCTTTGTTACTTGAGATAAAGCTATTTCTTTATAGACTTTACAATTTTTCATTAACTCTTGATGCGTACCAAAGCCAACACAAGCTCCATCTTCAAGAACTAAAATTTTATCCGCATGAATTATCGTCCCAATTCTTTGAGCCACGATGATATTGGTAGCATCTTTTGTATATTTTTTTAATTCTTGGCGTAATTTGGCATCAGTTTTATAATCCAAAGCGGAAAATGAATCATCAAAAATGTATATTTCAGGATCTCTGGCAATCGCTCTCGCAATAGCTAATCTTTGCTTTTGCCCGCCCGAAATATTAGTTCCACCTTGAGCAATATGGGCATCATAAGTTTTATCCATTTTTTCCACAAAATCTTGACCTTGAGCAACTTGAACAGCTTCTTTTATTTTATCTTTAGTAATTTTGGCTTTAGCTTCCCCAAAACTAACATTATAATTAACTGAACCGGAAAACATGACCGCCTTTTGGGGAACATAACCAATTAAATCATGAAGATAATTTAAATTATATTCTTTAACATTAACCCCATTTACAAGGACTTCCCCTTTTGTGGCATCCATAAGCCGAGGAATCAGCTCGATTAAAGTTGTTTTCCCCGAACCAGTTGAGCCAATTATTGCTAAAGTTTCCCCTTTTTCAACCTTAAAAGAAATATTATTTAACATTGGTTTTTCAGCATCTTGATATTTAAAAGTAACATTTTTAAATTCAATTTCCCCATGAATGTCATTTTTATTTTCTTGATATTCACCAGATAAAATACTTGGAGCCTCATCTAAAACTTCATTAATTCTTTTCGCGGAAACCGCGGCTCTTGGATACATGATAAAAATCATGATTAACATAATAAAGGACATAACTACTTGCATTGCATAAGAAGAAAAGACAATCATATTGCCAAATATAGTTATTTTATCCCCCATTAATGCTGCATCTAAAAGATAAGCACCAATAAAATATATTCCTAAAGTTAAACCATACATAACAATATTCATAACAGGCATCAAAAAAGCCATCGCTGTTTGGTTAAATATTTGCGTCTTAGCTAATTCATTATTAGCTCGATTAAACTTATTTTCTTGATAATCCTCGGCATTAAAAGCTCGAACTACCCGAATCCCCGTTAAATTTTCACGGGTAATCCCATTAATATTATCAATTAACTTTTGAACTTTTTTAAATCTTGGTAAAACAATAATCATAATTATAATAATAGTTATAACTAAAAAAATAATTGCTCCCCCAGTTAAAAGCGACCATTCTAAGCCTTTGTTAAGAATTTTTACAATTGCCCAGACAGCCATGATTGGCGACTTAATTAAAAGTTGTAAGCCCATTGCCAAAAACATTTGCACTTGAGTAACATCATTGGTTGCTCTCGTAATTAAACTACTAGTGGAAAATTTTTTAATTTCATTCATACTAAAACTTTCCACATTACTAAAAATATCTTTTCTTACCTTTTTTGAAAAAGTTGCCGCAATAACGGAAACAATATAACCAACAATTACCGCAGTAACTAGGCTTCCTAAAGCACATGCTACCATATAAATACCATTTTTAATGATATCCGCCATTTTACTACCATTAGTTTCTACCAGCTGAGTAATTTCTGCCATAAAGTCAGGAACCTTTAAATCAAGGTAAACTTGAGCAACAATAAACCCTAAACAAATAAAGATTAAAAAAAACAATTTTTTATCTAATTTTTTTAATAATTTTATCATTTAATTTCTCCCCACTTTCCAAATTTATGTTTTCGAATAATATTTATTCATGAACATTATCAATTCTAGTTTAATTAAAATTGATTGTCAATGAAATTTTCGTGAAATAAATTAATAGATATAACCTTATTAAAAACTAATTCCTAAATATTATATTTAATTAAAAATAAAATGACTTAGATATAAAAGCTTCTTAAGTCATTCTTACTTTTACTTTATTGCACAGCTAATCCTCGTTCTATTTCTTTTATTTCTTCAATTGGGGTATTAGATACTTTAGTTATAAATTCTAAGGAAGCATGTTCTTTTAACATATTCGTTATTATTTCTTTTTTTTCTTCTTCTCGTTCATGTTTTTTTATATACTTTAATTCTAAAGCATCTTCTTCACCCTTATCAAATAAAGCTTCTAAAACATCATCATTACTTAAATCTTTTATTTGTTCATATAGTGTCATTAGTATTTCATCTCCTTCAATTAATTTTTGAACATATTCTTCATCTTCGTGATTTATTTTCAAGAACAAAA
>CANQCI010000022.1 GCA_947589675.1 uncultured Bacilli bacterium
ATTGTTGAATCACTCAAAAAGCGATCATTATTTATGATTGCTTACATTTTTTTACTTTATATAGTCTGAGTAGTTACATAATTTACACTCGTTTTGTAAATTTTATTTGACAAATGTACAAAAAAATGATAGAATGGAAGCAACTTAACGGTTAAACAGCATGATTTATAAATAAGGGGGTACGATATTATGTACGAAGAAGGCAACAGAAAATTAAGTTTAGATTGGAAATCATTAATTATTAAGTTAGTGATTCTAGGTGTTATTGTATTTTTACTTTGTTGGATATTCACCAGAGCTAGTATTAGTGGTTCAAGTTCTGCATTCTCTACGAGAAGTACAGATTATATAACTAATATTAACGCTATGAAACAAGCCGCTTTTGAATATTTTAATGGTGATAATTTACCAGAAAATATTGGTGGTTCGCAAACATTATCTTTATCACAAATGGTTAATCAAAAGCTATTAATTGACTTCAGTGATAATGGTGATAAATGTGATATTAACAACAGTTATGTTCAAGCAACCAAAACTGCTGATGGCGATTATGCCTTAAGAGTTAGCTTAGATTGTGGTACAACTAGTGACTTCATTGTTACGACAATTGCTCAAAATGATTGTGCTGCTAATGGTACTTGTACTTATGCTGATGGTAATGCTACTTTAGCAGATAATGGTGATAGTACTACAACTACTACTCAAGATAATAATACTAACAGCAATGCAACTAATCCTGATTATGTTCCTCTTCCTAGTGATGCATACTATGATGATAAAACTGGAACTAGTCAAGCTCCAACTCCATCATCTCCATCAACTACGACTACTACTCACTCAAATGGTGGATCAAGTTCTAGCTCAAGCTCAAGTAGTTCAAGTTCTAGTAGTTCATCAACTACTACTAAAGTTGTAACTAAGGTTACAGTTACTGTTAATGTTCAATGCCCAACTAATACTTGTGGTGGCGGTACAGTAAATAACTTTAACAATAATAATAACAACAATAACAATAATAACAACAACAATGGTGGCGTTGTAGATAACAATAATAATAACAATAACAACAACAATAATAACAATGACAATAATAACGATAATAACAACAATGGTAACAATTGTACAACTGATAATTGTGGTGGTACTAACAATAATAACAACAATAATAACAATAACAATAACAATAATAACAATAATAATAACCATACTACAAAACCTGATACTCCATCTACTGATGATGATAAGGTTAAATATTATGAATATTATCGTTATACTGATTGGTCTGATGGCAAAAGTAATGATGCTAATGCAGAAAACAGACAAAATAATGTAACAACTAAAACATATGATTACTGTAAAATGCAAAATGATACCATTTATTCTACTTCATATACTGGTGTGGGTGAAACAACTTCATATGGTTATACTCTTAAATTTTTAGATATTAGTGCAGCAAATGTCTTAGATGGTTCATTTACAATTTCTAACCCAAGATACTTTGAATCTATAAATGATTATACTCAATATATTAATACTAGAGATCAAAGAATTTATATGGTTGGTGGTAGTGAATCTGCTAAATCTGCTATTGGTAACCCATATACATTTAGACTTCATTCATTAGCTCGTAACAACTTTAACTTTACGGTTGGTGAAGCTTATAAGAGTTATGATAATTACTATACTAATATAGATATTAGAGTTAATAACTATAATGGTGTATCATCATACTATGATAGTGCATTAGCTAAAACATTATATTATGTTCCATTAAAATTTGATATTAGTTATGCTTTAAAAAATCAATGTGTTACTGATTCTGCTAATAATGCTTCAAAATATAAAGATTACTATGTAACTAACGAACAAACTAAAACTGAAACTCAATGGGAACACAGAATCAAAGAATACACTTGGAGTACAAAATCTAGTTTAGCTGGATGGACTTCAACTGGTAAAACTGAATACAGATAACACAAAAAGCTATTTCCTTTCAAAGCGAAATAGTTTTTTTCTTTTTTAAGATAAAGACAACTTAAAACAAGTTGTCTTTATCTTATTTTATTTATACCTACAAGTGCTTACTACACTCCCATTATCTTATTTTATCTCCTTATCTTGCAAATTAAATAGGGCTGCCAGCCAATTTTAAATCATCTCTTATTCTTAGTTCCTTTAACAATAAACAATATATGGCTCCTGGGAGATTATAAAACTCTTAGCAATCTTCTATCCCCTCGCCATCCTCACCTTCTGGAGGCTCGTTTAAAAGCAAAAAGTACCAGTATAAAACATTGTCTTTTCTAAAAACCAAAGTGTATTAGGGCTCTTTGGAAAATTATGTTCTTAAACATTAACAAGTGTAGAGTTAAAATATTGCTCCTTTTTGCTTTTCTAAAAATTTAGTACTAAATATTTTTTTAAATTTTAAAATACACAACTGAAATAACTTTCTATAATTTTAGAAAATTATCGTAACCATTGTTTGTTATTTATGTCTTTTTTGGTAAATTAAAAAGCAATGAAAATTTATTTCATCACTCCCTAAGGTTTAAGAACCAAAAAAATAAGTTGATGGCAATCAACCTATTTAATTCTTGTATAATCTCTATTCAGCAGAATTTGAAATTATGTATTTACAGCTTCCTTCTTTATCAGCACTTTGAGTAGGCTTTGTAATACACAACTTACATACTTCAAAATCTTCTTGAACATCTGAGAATTGAGCAATTACACTAAATACGAAAGATATCAATGTTGGAATAAAGAATATTACAACCGCAGCAATAATTCTAAACATAAGCGATTTAGCTGATTTACTAATTGCTTTATCATCACTTGAAATTACAGCTTTACCAAAATCTATCATACCTAAAACAATTAATATAATAGGAATAACAATTTTAAATATTAATAACACTGTTCCCACTAATTGCCATAGACTAGCTGTATGACTACAAAAGCCAACAGAAGACCCAACACTTTGTAAAACTTCGTTACCATTCATAAACCAATACATCTCCTTTTTATATCTATAATTTTAGCCTAAAAACGGGTATTTGTCAACCTCTATTGTCTTCTCGTCTAATTCTAAAAATAGATATAATTTATTAAAAACTTACTAATTAAATATTCCTAAAATTCCTTTACCACTACCACTGCCATTAAGACGAGTAAAACCTAGAGCCGCTAAGAAATCCATAAGCTCTTTATGATCAAAGACTTTATCATCTAAACAAGGAATATTAAAGAACACTCGACTACTACTTTCTTTCTCAAATTCTTGAACATCAGAACTAGTTAAAACACTACGATTTAATACAATCTTTTTATTTCGTAATATATTAAAAATATCTGGTTTAGAACTTATTAATTTATTTAATTTAACAATACCTGGTTCAATTAAATAAATAATCTCATCACAACTATTATTATCATCACCATTTAAATCCACTAAAATAACATCACAATCACTGTTTTGAATAATAAAATTAGGTAATTCACTCATCATAATAGAACTAAGACCATTATCATTAAAATACACAAAATCTTTACTACCAATCTCTACTGCTTTAACCTTATAATAATTTTCTAAATGATTTTTTAATAAATAAACTAAAGTTGTTGAGCCAGCATGTTCGGTGATATTTCGAAACCCTAGTACTCGACGATTAATCTTTCCCTTGGTAACATCAACAGCTTGTTCATTTAATTTTGGTTGTTGAAAACCACTGACATTATGGAAACGAGCTACATCCTTATATGTATTAGGATTATTAATTAAAAACGGAATATTATCAACCCGAGATGTAAAATTATAAATTCCCATTGATACTATTTGGGATAAAAACATGGGTGAATTAATGCTCTCGGAATCATCTAAAAGTAAAATAATTTTACTCATATCAAAGTTAACTGATAAGTTTTGAATTACAGATATATTTTCATAATCTTTAATCGCCGTAATATCAATTATCATTTTATTATAATAGAAATTAGCAAACTGAGCCACTAACTCCTCAACTGTAAAAACACCATTAATACTTTTAATAATATCAATATCTAAGCTATTTAATAATGATTGATATTTATTTGATACTATAACATTCATTTTGATTCCTTTCTAAAAGCGGTCATTGCTACCCTTAAAGGTATTAGTTCTTCCATTTACTCTAAATGTAGCTATTTCCCCTAAAACAGGTAAATTAAATCGATAAAAAACCGTTACATTATAATAAACTAAGTTATTACTATCATTTTCTTGAAAACAATAATAGTAATAATTACTACTATTTGCTTTTTCATATTGACCATCTAAAGTTAATACTCCAAATATGGTATCATGTTCATTTTCAGAAGAACACTTTCCTTTTGTCTTATAACCAGTAGACCGCAAATAATTATTCATAATATCAAGAGATTCTTCATTAACACCCTCATATTTTTCAATAATCGTTAATAATTCATTTTTAACACTATAGGCTTTATTATAATTTAGAACCAAAGTTAAAAAACAAGCAAAAATTAGAATAAATAATATAATTAATTGAAATGTCCAAGTTGTCCCTGAAACTTCCCTCATTATTTTTCACCTAACCTTTTAACTATAAATAATTCTTGTTTCTCCCTTTGAACTCATATTATAGGAATTATTTAAAATTGGTAAATCTAATTGATAAAATACTATTATTTGATAATATTTACCTTCTAAAAAATCATCGGTAGCAACTTTTCCTGGAAATAAATCATTAATATATTTATCCATTTCCTTTGTAACATTAACCTCTTTGATACATATCGATGCTTTATCCCCAGTATTAACCTCATTACCACCCTTATCATATCCTTTATAATCATCATCACATTTACCAGTGGTTCGATATGTCGCTTGTTCAATTGTTTTTAGAATATCACTTGATAATTTACCATTATCTAGATAATTACCATTAGAAAGCTCTATTACATTTACAATTTCATCTTTAACTCCAAACGCATTAGAATTATTAATCGTTAAACACATAATTGCTGTAAATAGTAATATGAATAGAATTACTAATTGAAATAACGTTGTTGCACTAATTGATTCTTTCATTTATTATCCACCTACCCTTTATAAACACACTCTATTTTATCACCAGATGTATCACCTTTAATTGTACAAGAACAATACTCTATTCCATCTCTATTGGTTCTGGCTGTATCTGAACAATCACATAAGGCTTGCTTACACTGTGATTCTCTTTTAAAATTATTATTCAATTGAGGCCATAGAACACCGAAAAAAAAGGCAGACAAAATCGCTACCGAAATTACAACAATTAAAGTGGTATTTAATTCGCCTGTCGCTTCTTTCATCTATTCATTATCTCCTAATTCTACTTAGTACCTTCATTTTGTTTATCAAAATAAGCTTTACAATTTATTGGTTGTTCTTTGTTATCTTCATCCATGTAATAACAATCTTCATGTTCTTCATCGTTGCAAGAAGCCATAGAACAATAAGTACTTTGATTAATTGAATTTCTAATACCTGGCCAAATAAATGCATAGAAGAATGCCGCAACAGCAGCAATTGCTACTACAGTAACAACAGTCATATTTAATTCACCTGTCGCTTCTTTCATATATTAACTTCCTCCTTTATTCTGTTTATATTATACCTAATAATTATTTAAATATCAATAAATTTTACACTATTAAACACCCATTAATTGAATAACGGCTAGAACTAAAAGGATCATAACCCCTAGTCCGGTGGTAATAAGCATGCTCATGGTTTTACCTTCCATTTTTTCCAACCGATTTTTATAACGAGTTTCTCTTGCTTTTTGTTGCAAGCTCGAAATTGATCTAGCAAAGGTTAATAATTGTTCTTGTTTTCTTTCTTGCCTTCCTAAGCTAAGCCGATATAAAAGCCGCATCATCCGCATGGAATCCCGAACTGGATATTCCCTTGCAAAAGCCATATATGGTTCAATTGAATCATCCCCAGAGTTGATGGAATCAATCATATTTTGTAGTCCTTCTCTAAAAATATCAGGAGCATCAGCCATTGACTTTCCAATGGCAACTGGAACAGTATAGTGTTGAATTAAGATTTCCAAACTCTTCAAATAATGCGGTAACATTGCATCAATTTGATGAATGTGAGCTTTATAATAATTCTTAATTTGGCTATAGGGATATTTGAAAATAAGAAAGCCCGCCACAAATATTAATAAAACTTTAACCGCATTTAAATCTTTAATAAAGAAAAAGAACGCTAAAACCATCGCTATTAAGGCATTTTTAATTCTTTTATTATAAAGTATATCAGGATTCATCCCACTTCCGTATCGAGCTCGAACATAAAAATCCCAATCGCTTTCTTTCAGTTTCATAAAAAGCATTTGGTTATCACTAACAAGTTGATTAATACTAATTTGTCCCCCGACGGTCATAATCGTAAATACAATCACGGCAATAATAATTATTTCTATTTGCATTATTCCACCCCCACATCGGCATTATAATATTTTTCTCCACTTAAGAGGAAGAAAGTATTTACAATAACAATAGCATGAAGTATTAATTGGACATACCAAATTTCGAGCATCGCAATATAATTTTCTTCACCAAGCATATATCTTAAAACAACTATTAAAAAATATAGAATTAAACCAAACTTAAGGAACCTGCCATGGAAATTTTTTCGGTCCATTTGGTCACGATAAACCCCTTCAACTAAGGCATCGATATCCATTGACATATTTTCCAAAGCTTGTCCTGAATCTTTTGCCCCTTCTTTAGTTATTTGTAAGAATAATTGGTGCATATTTTTGACCATATAATATGGATACTTAGCATTAAAAAACTCTAATGATTCATCAATTGTCCCATTTTGATAAGACATTTCGACCATTTTACCCACATCGGCTAATACAGGGTTTTCTAAAACCCCTGAATCTCGAACCCCTTCTAAGGACTTAACAAAACTTTGGGTTGTATTAAATTCCATGATAACGTTAGTTGTATAAGTTTGTATTTGTTCAAAGATAAATTCACTATATACTCTTTGTAATCTTAAATAAGTTAAATAAGGAATGAAACAAATTGCAATTGTTGCATAAATACCAGCCATTATAATACTATAAAAGTAAAAATATCCTATTAAACCAGCAATACCACCAAGTAAAGCAATTTGCGTTAAGTATTGGCGAGTCGTAAATTCTTGCCCTAATTCAACCGCTTTTTCTCTTACTGTTCGAAATGAATATGGAGCATATTTTTCATATACTTTGCCTACCTGACCTGCTACATACTTATAAACATTTTCGCCAGGATTTTTACGATAGACGATTATAAATATAGCAATAGCTAAAAGAATAAATAATTCGACATTAGGCATTTCCTATCTTTCCTTTCTTATATTTTTATAAACTTCCAACTGATGATGGTATAGCACTTGGAATTGCAACATTTCCAGCTGTAACATTCGAAACGGTATTAGCACTCACAGTTGCTGGAGCTGGAGTTACAGGTTGAGCTACTGGAGCCGCAGGTTGAGGAGCAACAGTTGGCGTAGCTGGAGTTGGGGCTGGTTGAGCAGCCACAGGTGTTGTTCCAGTTGCCACATTTGGTGTAGCTGGAGTAGCCACTTGAGCTGGAGCTGATGGGGCTGGAGCTGCCTCAGTTGAAGTTGGAGTCGCAGGAGTTGAGGTTGCAGCTGGAGCCGGAGAAGCTTGAGGTGTTTGCGGTGCAGGAGCTGGAGCTTCTGCACCTTTATCAACTTCTTGAGCTGCAACATAAGATCCATCTTCATTAACAAAATAATTTGGATTAATTGAAACCCCTTGAACCCCCAAGTACTCAATTAAATTTTTAGATGGATTTTTAAAAGCATATTTCCCATCTAAAGATTTTTTAAAAATAACATTAGATTTCGCATTATTATTTTCATCAACATAAAATTCGGCTACTTCAATAATTTCCCGTTGGAAACGTCCAAGTTCAGCACTCATGTAACCTTTAACATGAATCCCTATTTGCACGTACCGGTGAATAGTATTTAAGAATTGTTGAACATCAATATTACTTTCAAGAAGTGAATATAACCGCATCGGAATATTGGCTGCTCTATCACTGTGGATTGTTGAAATAATGTTATGCCCTGATGAAATTGAGTTACGAACGGCGGTAACCGCTTCGGCTGACCGAACTTCGGAAAGTAATATCCACTTAGGGTTTTGCCGCATGCAAGTTACCAACACATCAGAATAAGAAGCAATATTATTAGTTTTCATTGCCACAATATCCCGATGTGGGAAAATTTTATCTAAGTGCAGTTCTAGAGTATCTTCAATAGTTATTATTTTTTCATTATCTTTAGTATGACTGGCTAAGTACTTAACTAATTCTGTTTTCCCACTACCAGTTTCCCCTGAAACAATAATATTACAGTGTCCTTCTACACAAGTTATTAAAAAGTCGTGTAATGTTTCCGTAACATATTTTTCATTTATTAATTTTTCTTTATTTAATCTAATTTTGGCAGGAGTTTTCCGCATAACGCATGCCACCCCATTGGTTGCAATGGAATCATGCACGAAATTTAACCGTAATTCAGCTGACTCAGCATCCAAAAAGGGATGAGCCATATTAAATGTTTTACCCATAACATTTGAACATTGAAATGCTAATTTTTCAAGTAAAGCATTATTAATTTCCGGCCTTTCAACTCGATACACACCTTTATCAAGAGTTTTTAGATAAGTGTTTCCTCCTGAGTATGATACGTCGGTAACGTTATCATCATCCAAAAACTCTTTTAAAGGTCCAAAATCTAATTGTGAAAATATTGCATCATTCACGTTTTGTCACCTCTTCTTATTGTCTTAACTAATCTCCATCAGGAATAAATGCTATTCTAGCATCAAGTAAACTTCTTAAATATTCACTTGAAATTTTTGTTTCTGCTGCATCTTCTGTATAAGTCTTATTACGAGGAACAGGTAATATTTCCATTCCTGATAATTCATCAATATTCATTAAGTATTCATATAGAGAAAGCATTCCATTTTCTCTTGTACTAGGAACAGCAAATAATAACCAGTTTGCTGTTCTATTTGATGATGAATCAAACACATTTTGTCCAGCTGAATCTCTTACAGCAAGTACTTCAATAGATTCAATAAATTTACCATAAACATTCTTACCAGTATCATCTTTAGTTCTTAAATATAAGTCAATCCGATCACCTGGATAAATTGAATTAGCAAAAGTCGTATTAATATCAACCTTTAATTGGTAAATAGTATACCCTTTTGGTATTTCATCAAATATAGAATTTGGTAATTCCTTTTTTTCTACTACTTGAGAAGAATAGAATAAACCACCCTCAGGGATAGAAGTACCAACATTAACATAATAACCAATTAATTGATTACGATTAGTAATAATTTTAGCTTTCTTAAGTAACCCACTGTTTACTTCTACTTCTTCAATATCATCTTTAGTTATTTCTTGCGTAGCTAAAATTTCTCTAGTTGCAATTGGGACTTTTTTGGGGCTAATTGCTTCTGTAAGACGCATATTATAAAACACCCATAAAACAATTACCCCAACAATAACACCTACAATCGTAACCGTATTTTTATTGGTAAAAAACTTTTTAACTGTATTTATTAAATTTCCCATCTTATTCTTCCTTTCTTAATCTATGGTCGCGGATTATTTATATCTACGTACAACTCAGGATTTACTTTAATTCCACCTAAATCATGCATGTTTCCAGGCTGAGCGGGATTCTCATGGACTTCAAAATGTAAGTGCGAACCTGTTGAATATCCAGAAGAACCCAGCGAAGCTAATAGCTGTCCTTGTCTTACTCTTTGACCAACAACGACTTGAATTGAATCATGTAATAAATGTTGGTAAATTGCCAAAACACCATTATCATTTAATACATAAACTTGGTTTCCTCTTTCTTGTCCACATTGACACCTAGCTGTTTTGGAATTTGATTTTTTACACTTGTTATCATCTTGTTCACACTTATTATATACAAAAGTTACAACACCAGTGGATGCTGAAATCACATTAGCACCTGCATTACCAGCAATATCAATTGCAATATGGTCAGCACATTTTTTACCAGAGATACATCTGTTCAAAGTAACAGGTGAAGATATTCTATAACCATCTGGTACAGGTCCTAAATATATATTATTAATTGGGTCTGTTGGAAAAGTACTGCCAATTGGGAAAACCCATTGAGCATACGGATCTTCGTAAAAATCTGTAGAAACGTTTGATTGCCAAGATCCTGGATTAGTTGTTTGATAATATGAACTACTTGTGGCTTGAAAAGGTTCAAGTGGTTTAATATATTCCCCATCCTTTGCTGATAGAGCGGAAACTTTATCCAAATTAGCACTTTCATTTCCAGTAGTAACACCATTTCCCTTACTTTCAGATAATGCACTACTAGAATTATTTTCATTTCCAGTAAATTTTACAGAACCACTTGAGGTCTTTGTTTCAACATTATTAGTCAAATTATTTAGGGTACTAGGAATTTTTGACACATTATTTTTATTACTCATTCCACTAACTTTATTATTATCAATACCGTTTCCACCATTATTTGAGCCAGTGGATGAACTGCCGCCACTTACCGGATTTCCCTCAATAATAGCATTAATTCTTTCAACCATATCAAATGAGGTTGAATCACCAACAATGTTAAATGAAGCAGATTTACTTTTGATTTCTACACTAGCTTTTGGAGGAGCTTCATATACCCCATAAAAACTCACAGTATAAGTTGTCGATAATGAAGCAGTTTCTGAAAATCTTCGTAAAAAAGTTTCGTAAAATTTTTCTTTATTGATTCTTATTTCTCCAAAATTACGATAATAAGTATAGTCAACAGCATCTATCATAGCAGCTTCAGTCAATTCTTTTATTAAATAATAATCTTGGGTACTTGAACTGGTTAGGTTTTGTACTAGGAGCATTATAACTACTATAAATACTCCTAGTAATATTAACCAATAACCCCAAAAGGCATTTTTCATTAACTATTCACCTCTATTTCCATGCTGGGCCACCTATAACTGATGTAGAACAGTTTGGATAGCTAGGATCATCGAGAGCACACTCTGGCTTTTTATAATCTTCCCAAAATGTCCAATATCCATCAGAATTTGGATTGCTTTCTCTTTGTCCCTCTTCGGTTCTATTTCTTACTGTTATAAGCCCCTTATCATCATACGCATCTATTAATTCATCTAAGAAATCACTATAACATAGGATACCATTAAAGCCGTCATAATCATAACAAGTTAGGGAATCATTAGCATAGCCTCCAATTCCTTGAGCTTCAATTTTATCGTTATAATCCCTAATGTAGCTAGTTACCTCTGGTGTCATTCTAATGCTAAATCCTAAACTTGCATTACTTGAATCTTTATTTGGGCTACCACTACTGCCATCTTGATTATCTTGATAAATAGTTTCATTCATTTGGGTTATCTCTTCGATTGTCTTACTTGCTTTTGATGATATCAATTTTAAAGAACTTAAAGTTGTATTTACATCCCAGTTATAACCAATTGCTCTATTTGCAGAATTAAATTTAGTTGTTGAAATTGATTTAAATGACAATTGTAATTCATTTAAATTAAATAGACAGTTAACACATGTTACTATACATTCTGGACATTCTTTCCAACCACATTCCGGAGTACCTATATCGGTTGGAGGATCACAAACTGGATCACAGTTTGGACAGCCAGGATCTCGACAGGCATTTTCAAATACACAATAGTATTCACCATCTTGACCGATGCCGTATTCTGTATTCCATCCTTTGACTGATTCAACCACATTACCATTATCATCGACCGTAGTACCGTTTTGATATAAATAATGCCCTACACTATTTTCTTCATTTTCACCACCAATATCAAAGATACGACCTAGTTTACCATTATTATAAAATTCTCCTAAACCTCTAAGTGAAAGTTTAAACCAATCTGTTCCAGTTGACTTAGCTGAGATTGGTAATCCATTTTCTAGAGGTACTAATGTTGCATTTGGAGAAGGACTTTCAGACTGACTGGTAATTTTAGAAGTGTTATCTATTTGATAAAATACTGTTGGTGTTATATAATCTGCCTTTTTGCTAACTCCTATATGGATAAATTTTGCTATAGAAACAGGAACTCCATCATTATTACACTCACCAGTCTTATTGTCACAAACTGTGAACGCAACTTTATTAAATGCATTTTCATAACTAGAATTGTAACCATATTGATCTAAATTAACTTCATCAGGTTTTTCTAATTCAATAACATCTGTCGAGCATTGATATTGTTCATTAGTTTCACCTGTACAAATTTCTATTTTTGATTCCTCAGTTTGACTACCATCAACAGTTACCAATTTCTTTTGATCCTCACCAAGTAATTTCATATATTGTTCCTCAGCATAATCAAACCAAATTTCATGTCCAAATTTAAATTCATTTTTCCAACCAGTTGTGCAAGAATTGTACATATTTATCGCTTTATCAAAATGTTCTTTACCCAATGCTATTTTATTTAATACTTCAACTTTTTTATTTGCCAATTCTTCTTTAACACTAGCTTTTGTACTCCCATTACTAGAACATGTCAAATTACAATATGACGGTTTAAAATCTTCCTCTGCATCATCAGCAGCATCGTTACAAGCCTCTTTTGCTTTTTCTTCATCAGTTTCCGTTGAATTATTCAAGCATGATTTTACATAAGCATCTCGGTCGAATGTTTCGTATTTTTCTGTACAGCTACTTTCTTCGCCATAACTAAATTCTTGAACACCAGCGGATACAATTGGAACTATACCTTCCTCGGTTTGAGTTCCAGGTTTAACAGCATTATATGTGCCTTTTACAATAAATGATTCTACCTTTTTCTTATAACTAAAAGGTTCTGCTTCAGAGGAACAATTTTTATCAACTAAATCAGATTGTTTACAACAACCAGGTTTTGGATTTTTTGGATCACAAACTTCACTAGGATTACATGTATCCTTGCAAACTCTATCTCCATCGTTATCCACCTTAGCATCAGCTATTTTGTCACCATTACTATCGATATTTAAATCAGCCTTTCCATCACCATCAGTATCAATATTTAAATCATAATTTCCATCACCATCAATATCACAGTTTCTTGTACATTCATCAACATCACCACAATATTCTTTTACTGTTGGCACAGTCGAATCTAATAGTTTTTCAGCTGCAACAATTTCTAAATATTCATTATGAGCTTTTATCATCTCTTCTTGAGCAGCTTTAACATCTTCTTTATATTGTGTTCCACCAATTGCATAATCAGTTGATTTATCACCACCACTAGTATAGCAATCTTTAGTTCCTTCGATGTGAGCACTTAATTTAAAATACCCACCACACTTAACATCTTTTATTATTGGAGTAAATTGAATATTTGCATAATCTTCCTTACAAAATATTTTACAATATGCATTATCTATACCACCATTAGATTCTGCTAATTGATATGTATTACCTGCTGCATCTTCTTTTCCTAATATACATGACTTAATTTTATCTTCTGCTTCATCCTTATAATTAATTGTTGCATCATCCCTTTCATAGGTACAAAGAGGTAAATGTTCTATTGCAGCACACTTTTCTTGGTAACATTCAATTTTTTCAGTTTCAGATGATATAACTTTTTGTGATAAACTACTAGAAGCTGATTCGTAAACATTGCTATAAGTCGAACTTGTTGCAGACCCATTATTTCCGCCGCCATTATTTTTACAAGAAACGCAAACTGGACCGCCTCCCCCTTCACTTGTTTCACTACTATCAAGCAAATGTTTAAATACGAAACGTTGTAAATTATCACCGCCACCCCATTGTCTTAAAAGTATGTATTCGTATTTAGTTAATTCTTCTAGAGACACAGCATTTGGCAAATTTTCTTCAACTTTAATTGTATTCTCAAAATCTTCTTCTGTACTTGTGCTGCCACTTGCTCCGCCTTCCTCTGTTGTAGTTGTTTTAGCATTATCTATAAGATCAAATGAAACATTATAAGAAACGGAATCACATAAATCTTCCTTTTCTGGAATAGTAACTAAAAATCTAATATCAATATCATCACCATTCGGAGTAACAGGAATTAGGTCATCACTTAATGAAAATTGAACCCATTCAGAGCCATTGTAATATTCCCCCGCGGAAATTGTTATACCATATTTATTACAATCTTCACAAGTAACATGTACATTTTTTATAGAATATTCATCAGTAATATCTTTTTTAATAATACTATACTCTAAATATTGTTGTGTGTGATTTACACTTGAGCTACCACCAGTTATACTTACTTTTGGATTATTATTGTCATTGTTTTCCTTTTCCTTTTCTTTTTCTTGTTCTGCTTCATAAAGCATTGCCGTTTCAGCAGCTGATTGAAATAATTTATAAGCCGTTTCATGAACTAATTTTGAAGTACCACTATAATTATCTCCAAACAATAAATTCTTATCGCTTTCAGTATAAAATTCACTATACTTTTTAAAAGCTAAATTTTGTAAACATTTTTTACTTTCCTCAGCATTAGATGATTCACAATCAGAACGATTTGAAAATTTGCTTAATCTATCGTGATAAAAGCTTCCCCAAATAGCACCTTGATTAATAATAATTTTAGAATAATTAGCAGTATGATCCTTAGAAACATAGTTGCGTCCATAATCAAATAAACCTAAAGTCCAGCTTCTCATAGCAATTGATGTCGCAACCTGTAAATCATAACCTGATAATCCATTATAAGTAGTATTGTAATTTTCATCATAGCCGTTATACATTATAGCCATGAGTCCTAAATCGTAATAAATATTGGCATCGCCAACGCCCAAAAAACGGTCTACACGATAAGCTGCAGCACCACTAGCATTCGGATCCAAACAATACATAAAATGTCTTTCATTATTTCTAGAAGCATAATATGTGTAAATTTTCCATTGTTGCACTTCATCATCTCTTTCATTATAATATGTTAGACCTCCATCAGACGTCCCCTTATAACGTAATCCTGTGCCATTACACCCTTTTCCTATATATCCATTATTACATGTCCAAATTCGATCATATTTGTCTCCTATTTTTATTGCTGCATTAACGTTTTTCAAACCAATAAATATTGTAAAGAAAAACATAATTAAACTTAAATATCGTTTTTTCATATTTCGTTGCCCCCACTTTCACGTCTTTTCGCAATTACTGCCGTAGTTATTCCGCCAACAGCTAAAACTCCGACAACTACAAAAATATACCAATACTTTTTCAAAAAATTTTTCTTTCCATTTTCTTGTTCTTCTTCTTTTAATTTTTCAATATATTCCTTATCTATTTTGGATATTTGTGAATCAATATATCTTGAAAAAGTAGCAAAATCTACATCTTGAAAAGTTACAAAAGGTTGGCATAAATAATAATCTGGCACTTGCTTACAAATAGAATATTCGGAATAATCATTATAACGAGGTAAGGTTAAATACACTGTTCTAAAAAGTTCTCCCTCACAACCTGTTTTATCACTTGAATAAATTTTAAAAGTTAAAACCCTCACAATAGATGTATCTTCAAAGTCTATTGTTAAAGTGCCGTTAGTAGCCATATCATATGTATAATTTTCATCTGTGTTGCTAATTTCTGGAATTTCAACATAAAAATCCTCGGTTAAATTTAGGATATTTATTTTAAAATATTTATATGTAGGTAAATCCCCCTCGTTTTCCGGGTACCAAGAATCAGGAGGAGAAACTTCTTCTAATTCATACATTTTTTCTGCAATTTCATAATTAACTTTAATATTTGTTACTTCACGGTTCAATTCTGCTACCTTCGTTGTATCACATCTACTTGCTGCCTGAACACTAGGAGATAAAAACAACATTAAGAAACCTAGTATTGCTAATAATATATTTGTATTCTTTCGCATACCCTACACCATCCTAATGTTAGTCTATCATAATTTGATTATTTTTTCAATCTATAATTATACACTAAATTTACGGTTTTACGAAAGTTTTTCTAACACTTAAGAGGGTAAATGATATACTATTTTATTAAGAGGTTATATTAATGAATAAGGTTATAGATTTAAAAAAACTATTATTATCTATTTTAAATATAATAATATATATATTTATTAGTGATTTACTTATTTTAGGGATAAGTATAATTATTAAAAAGATACCCTTTTTAAATATATTTTTATTTAAAAATATATTATTATTAATTCCTTCTTTAATAATATTAGGAACTCTTATTTGGTTAAATAAAGGTTTATTTAAAGATAAATATAATAAATTTAAAAAAGACTTTAATAAAAATAAAAACTTTATATTTAGTAATTATATTGCTGGTTTAATAGCTATGATGGTATTAAATAATATTATTGCTATTTTTACCCAAAATATGGCTGTAAATGAAGAGTTAAATAGACAAGCCTTAAAAGTCTTACCTATTTATTCTCTTGTTACTGTCGTTTTTACGGGTCCTATCTGTGAAGAAATTGCTTTTCGAGGGTCTTTTAAAGCCGCTATAAAAAATAAGTATGTGTATTATATTTTAACTAGTTTTCTTTTTGGTTTTATTCATGTCGTCTTTAATGGGGATTTTATTTACACCCTACCCTATGGAGCTTTAGGCTTCTTTTTAGCTCGCATCTACTATGAAACTGATAATATATATAATTCAATCTTTATTCATGCTATGCATAATACTTTATGTGTTCTCACAATTTTATTTTTGTAGGTGATTTAATGAAAAAAATTATAATAAGTATTATTTTATTGATATTAATAATATTAGGATATGGTTTCTTTTTAAATCCTAATATGCTTACTACGAAAGATTATAAAATAACTAGTTCAAAAATACCAGAAAGTTTTAAGAATTTAAAAATAGCCCATTTCTCTGATGTTTTAATTGGTAATAATAAAACTACTAAAGATTTAGAAAAAATAGTAAATAAAATAAATGAAAACAAGGTTGATATCATCTTTTTTACAGGAGATTTAATTAGTAAATATTATAATATTAGCGATGAAGAAAAAGAAGAAATTATTAAAATATTAAGTAAACTAAATTGTAATTTATATAAATATGCTGTGATTGGTGATAATGATCAAGAGAATTTAAATATTTATAAAGAAATATTACAAAGAAGTGATTTTAATTTGTTAGATAATAGTTCTACCCATTTATTTTATAAAGATGTTACACCAATAGAAATCATTGGCATAAGTGATTATGATCATATATATGATGCTTACCTTGGGGAAGAAAATATTAATCCTAGTTATTTTATTGTTTTAACCCACTTCCCTGATTATGCTTCTGAAATTAAAAATATTGGAGCTGATTTAATTTTAGCTGGCCACTCCCTAGGTGGTAAAATCCGTTTACCATTTGTTGGTGGTATAATAAAAAAAGATGGTGCCAAAACTTATGTTAGTGATTATTATAAACTTGATAATACTGAACTTTATGTATCCCGGGGTATTGGAAATGAAGGTGTTAATGTCCGGTTTTTAGATACCCCAACTATTAACTTTTATTATTTAAATAATTAATAATTGTCGTTAATATTATTATGCGTTATAATTATAAAAAATAAAGAAAGTAGGATTTAGTATTATGATTAAAAGAATTGGATGTTTAGTTATTATTTTCTTCATGTTTTTTGTCACTATAAAAAATGTTTATGCAAAGAATCTTACTATTGATGAGGTCTCGAAAGAATTTAATACCTCATCAATTGTGGAGGGATTGAAAGCTTTAGGTAGTAATATTAGTTCTAAAGTAAATACCGGTGATAATACTTTAGAAATATATAGTGATAGTGAAAAAGTATTTTCTTTTAATTATAGTACTGATTATATAGAATACAATAATCGTAGTGCGAGCGTCACAAAAGAAAGTGTGGAAGATGATATTGCCACCGCTATTTGGCTCCAAGGGATAATTGAATCCATTTTAAAATTAAGTGGTTATACTGATAAAACTTTATCAGAAGAAGTTGTTTTAAATAATTATGACAGCTATGGAGTAGAAATGGAAACAGAACATTACGAATATAAAGGTGAAGATGAAGGCAACTCTTGGAATACAAGTGGTGAATTTATAAAATATTTTAAAATGTCTTTAGATACGACGAAAATTGATGCTTTAATCAATAATTTTGGAGTTGATATTAACAAACAAGATCCAAATAAAGAAGTAATTCAATCTTTAACTCCGACCCTTAGAGCCGAAAATATTACCGAAAATTCCGTAACATTATATCCCCATTTAGATTATCAAAATACTGATCCTAGTGATGCTATTACTTGTTATTTATATCGTTCTGAAAACGAGAATGGTCCCTATGAAAAAATTTCAGATTTTTCAGTTAATTGTACGGAATATTCCTTTGGAATGGTTGATAATAATTTAAAAAGTAATACAACATATTATTATAAAGCATTAGCTGAGGGAGGAATAAATTTTAGTGAGCCAATTAAAATAACAACTAAAGGTGTGGAACAAGTTAATCTTAATGTAAATGTAAGTAACAATAATGAACTTGAAAATCCCGAAACTGGAGCAGTATTTCCTATTATTACTATTAGTGTTATGTTAGGAATTAGTATAATTATTTTGAAAATGGCTCGAAAAAAATCAGTTATTAACAAAATTTAATAACTGATTTTTAAATTCTATAAATATTCCACAACTTTATAATTATCATTTAGTTTTTCAACTAAAGAATCTTTAACATATTTATTAAACATCCCTTCGAAATTAGATTTATCCATAAAGAATAAATCAGGATAGTCAATAAATATTTCTTTATAAGTTTTAATACCTAGTGATTTTAAAAATTCTAGATTACTTTCAATTAATTCTCTATTTTCTTTAATAGTTTCTATTATTTTTTTGGAATTATTATTAATAAATTCATCTATTTCTTCATTTTTAAAATCATACTTTTCTAAAAACTTCATTATGCCACTCTCCCTAAAGGTTTCTTTTCATCTTGTTCTAAGACTTCATCAATTGTATCACTTAGAAGTTCTAAATTACCTCCAGCATAAACCCGGAAAGCTTCCACTAACATTTCTTTAGTACCTAAACCTTTATTCTTTATTTCATCTAATCTTTTATATATTGCATCTTTTTGATCAGTAAGAGCAAATTGTTCTAATATCCTTAAAGCATAGTCTTTGACTTGATTTAAATCTATCTTAGATTCTTCGGTATTAGAACTGGGTGTAGGCTCCACCATTTCTAATTTATCAGGACTTATATTACTTAATTTTTTATTAAAAGCTATTTCACTAAATAAGAAGTCTTCATAAGACCCATCTTGTTTTTTATAAGGGATATGGGCAGCATCACACTTCGATATTCTTTTTATAACATTAGTAACTAGTCTTGTTAAGCGTTTAGGATTTTCTTTATAAGCCTCAATAAACCCCATCTTGGATGCTAACTCTAAAGTTTGCGTTAAAGCTTTGGGATCCATCGTTAAAACAATTAATTGACTACTCTTTTTTAAATTTATACCATACTTATTTAATACTTCTAAAGATTTATCAGCATAAGCTTCATAGGCAATTTTAATAGTTGGTAAAAATTTATAGATTGTATCTTTATCTCTATCTTTGAAATCTTTTGTAATTTCATTTTTAAATTCCATTAAATTTTCTATATTTTCCATTAAATCACCTACTTAATATGCCATCAAAGGAACCTTTTTAGGATCTAAACCACTTATTTGTAAAACATTTATAGTTTTATTTAATCCTTGTAAATCATATTTAATTAAAACACTTGGCATTAAATTAATATCACTTGTTTCTTTACCAATTGTTAATAATTTATCTATTTTTTCTTTTAATTCCTTATCATATAATAATTCTACATTATCTCTAATTACTTTAAAATCAATTTTATTTTTTACTAAAATATCATAATTTTTTCTTAAAGTATCCTCATCATAATTCTTTCTTAATTTTTCTAAATTCTTAGGTACAAATTCATTAATATTAATATTTAAATCATTAAATATATTTTCTAAACTATTTTCTTTATTTTCAGGAGTTTCTTCCACCTTTACATTAAGATCACTTGGTACCACTTGTTCTTCAATTACTTTATCAAAGATATTAGTTAAAACCGAATTTTGTTCACTACTAACTACTGTTTCTTTTAATGATTCATTATTAGGTTTAGCTGTTTTATCCTCTAGTGGGGTTATCTTGGTTACTTTTTTAGCTTCGGCTAAAAAGTTAGGTACACTCCCATTGTTATTAATGGTGCCACTTTTAAAAGATGCATCATATTCATATAAAGCATCTTCAGGGAACATCAAGATTTTCGCAGCTTCCCTTTGTTCATCTTCACTAAAATCAAACTTTTCTAATAATGATGTAATTTCATCCCGAGTTATATTAATGTTACCTCTTAAAGCTAAGTCAAAAAATTCATTTAATTTAGCTTGATTACTTAATGCTTCATCTTTTCTAATACCTAATTCTTCAATTTTCGTAATAGCATTATTCATTTCTTGTTCCACATTTTGAAGTTTTTCGGTGGCTTCTTTATTAGCTAATACTACACGATCAATAGTTTCAGGTAAAAGTTTAACAACTTTAGCATTAATAACTTCGGGGTCAAAATCAATATTTAACCGGTCAAGTACAAAAGCAAAATCATTTTTATGAATACTACTTAAAACACTCATTAAACGATTTCCTTCTTCTGCCAAAGACTTTTCTTCATTATTTAATTTATCTATTTCAGCTAAAAGAACTGTTTTTTCTTTTTTCGTTCTTTCTTGCGTCGCTAAAGCATCTTGTCTTTCTTTGTTCATTTTACGAAGAATTACACTATCTTCTCCTCGCAAATTATATAGCTTATCTAGTAAGTTCCTAACTTCGCTTGATAATAGTTTCATTTAATCACGCCCTTTTATTATGAATAAATTATAACAGACATATTTCTAAAAGTAAATAGTGTAAATGCAAAATAAATTCCCCTTAGAATGAAAAATTGCAAAAAAATTGCAAAAAAATATTGACAAACATTAAAAATAGTGTATAATAGTGAAATTGTCGAAGGGGGAATTTTAATATGTACACTAAAAACAAAGATGAAATCAAAAGAAAGAAGGTTGTAAGAGTGATAAATCGTCATCCACATTTTTTTGGATTGCTATCAATGGCAATGGTTATGAATACTTTAGCTAAGCCTTGTGATTTTACAAGTGATTTATCTAAAGATGAAAAGGAAGAAACGAAAAAAGAAGTTGTAACTTTTGTGGAAGGAGCCAAAGAACCAACAATTAAAATTGGGGAAGTTGCTCCATATAAATATCAAGAAGTTAAATTATCTGATTTATATTTTCCTAGCAGTGCTTTCAATAATTATGATGAAAAGATTGCCACTGATATTAAAAATGGTGACTATTCTAGTTTTACTGATAATGTTAATCGTAAGGTGTTATTTAATCAACAATTAAAAGAAGCCGAAGCGAGAATTGAAGCTGAAAAAGAAGCTAAAAGAATTTATGAAGAAAATCATAAATATGAATTGTTAAGAGATAAAATATTACAAAAATATAATTTAACATTAGAACAATTTAATGTTATAAAAGGTATTGTAATAGCTGAATCACAATGGCATAGTTATGAAGATGCATATGCGGTAATTAATACTCTATTTAATCGTATTAATAGTAGTGTCTGGGTTGATTACATTAACCGTGTTGTTGGTGCTAATAATGGTGTTTCTTTATATGGTCAAGGTATTTGTCCAGGGCAATTTACTGTTTATGCTAGTGGAAAATATGTTAAATATATGAATGAATCACCAAATACTAACCCAGGGGTTAGAGCTATTTATGATTTCCTAAGTGAAGATCGTCCACAATTATTACATAATACAATTGCTTTCTTAGGTCATGGCTATAAAACTCCATATCCATCAAGAAATTATACTTCTCGGGGAAATAATTATGGTATTCCAGTTGCCGATAATGAATACATTTCTTTAGACTTTGATATGATTTCTGAACAAGAAGTTGAGTTTAAAGCTAGAGATGCAGAAGCTTACTGTACCCATGTTCAAGACTTTATTGATCAAGGCATGAATGAAGAACAAGCTGTTGCCACCGTAAATAGTATGATTGATCAACAACAAGATCAAAGTCGGACACTTTCAAAGTAGAAGCTTAATAGCTTCTTTTTTTTTTGGCAAATAATAATTTTTAGAATATATTACCACTGAGGAGGAATATATTTTGAAAAAAATTTTAACAATTATTATTACTGTCTTATTGGTTGTTGCAGTTATAATATTTGGCTTTCATAAAATAAATATTAATAAAAAAGAAAATACCCCAAAAGAAGAAAGCTTAACTAAAGTTCGAGTGGCTGAGGTAACCCATAGTTCCTTTTATACTCCCCTTTATGTTGCTTTAGAAAAAGGTTATTTTAAAGATGAAGGTTTAGATATTGAATTATTACTAACCCCAGGAGCTGATAAAGTTAGTGCTGCGGTGTTATCCAATGATGTTGATATTGGTTTTGCCGGAGCGGAGTCAGCAATATATGTCTATAATGAACAAGAGAGTGATTATCTACAAATTTTTAGTGGTTTAACCAAAAGAGATGGTCAATTTATTGTATCCCGAGAAAAAATTACGGATTTTAAATTAGAAGATTTAATTGGCAAAGAAATACTAGTCGGAAGAGAAACTGGTATGCCAGCTTTAAATTTCTTAAATGCTTTAAAGCAAAATAATATCGATATTGATAAAATTAAGGCTAATTTTTCCGTGGAATTTGCTGCTTTATCGGGTTCCTTTATTGGGGGAAATGGCGACTTTGTAAACCTATTTGAGCCTAATGCTACAACTTTAGAACAACAAAAATATGGTTATGTGGTAGCGAGTGTTGGGAAATTAAGTGGTGAAGTACCATATACTACCTTTTATGCTAGACGAAGTTATATTGAAAAACATAGTGATATTATCGAAAAATTTACGAAAGCAATAAATAAAGGCATAAATTATACTTTAACTAAAGATGCCAAAGTAGTAGCTAAAGATATCATAAATCAATTTCCCGATACGGATGTTGATGATTTAAGTTTAATGATTTCTCGCTATAAAGAATATGATTGTTTCTTAGAGTCCCCTTTTGTTAGTGAAGAATTATTTACAAACTTAGAAGATTTCCTAATTGATTTTGATTTAATACCTGATTATGTTCCTTATAATAAATTAGTTAATAATTTTTATCATGACTAAATTATTGGAAGTAACCAATCTTAAAAAAAATTATCATACCATAAATGGTGAAATAGAAGCTATTAAAGATTTAAGTTTTAGTGTTAAGGAAAATGAATTTTTATGTATCATTGGTACAAGTGGCTGTGGTAAATCAACATTCTTAAACATTTTAGCTGGCTTAGATGAACAATCATCAGGTGATATATCTTATGACAAAGATAATACCAAAATTGGTTATATGCTCCAAGATGATTCTTTGTTTCCTTGGCTAACAATATTAGATAATGCCACAATTGGACTGGATATAACCCATCAAAAAACTAAAGAAAATATTGAATATGTTAAAAATCTTTTAAATAAATATGGTTTAAAAGATTTTATCAATAAATATCCAAGTGAACTATCTGGAGGAATGAGGCAAAGGGTTAATTTAATTCGTACTTTAGCTACTAAGCCTAACCTACTTTTATTAGATGAACCCTTTTCCGCTCTTGATTATGTTTCCCGATTAATGGTAAGTGATGATGTTTATCGGATTATTAAAAATGAAAAAAAGACGGTGATAATGATTACCCATGATATAGCTGAGGCTATATCTCTGGGTGACCGGATAATTGTCCTTTCCAAAAGACCTACAACTATCAAAAAAATTTATGATGTTATCTTAACTAATAAACAAAATCCTATTGCTAATCGTAAAGCTAAAGAATTTAATTATTACTATGATTTATTATGGAGAGATTTAGAGAAAAATGACGAATGAACAAAAAAGCTTTTTAAAAAGAAGAAAAATTCGCCGCATTACTATCATGATAATCCAAATTCTAATTGTAGTTTTCTTTTTATTAACTTGGGAATTGCTAGCATCTAAAAATATTATTAATAATTTTGTCTTTTCAAAACCATCAAAAATATGGGAAACTATTCTAAATTTAATAGCCACCCATAATTTATGGATTCATATCTTTACAACATTAAAAGAAGTCTTAATTGCTTTTTTCCTCGGAATATTTTTAGGCTTTATTATAGCCATCATTCTTTATGAATTTCCCTTACTCTCAGAAATTGTCGATCCATTTTTAACACTAATTAATTCCCTACCCAAAGTTGCTTTAGGACCATTAATCATTATTATCGCCGGAGCTAATATTAAAAGTGTCATTATCATGGCTCTTTTAATTAATCTCATTATCAGTATAATGACTATTTATGGTGGTTTCCAAAATACCAATCCTAATAAAATAAAATTATTAAAATCTTTTAAAGCCACCAAATTACAAATCTTAACTAAATTAATTATTCCTAATTCCTATCAAACCATAATTTCTAGTTTAAAAATAAATATCTCGATGAGTTTAATTGGGACTTAAGACATATGTCGAGAACATTATATATTTTTTATGCTAGCTTGCACATCAATGGCAGTTATTCGAATTTTTCGAATAACTGAATTTTCATTTAATTCATTATTGGAAAATATTTCTTTTAAATGATAATTAATTGTATTAACTTTAACATTAAATAACTCTGCCATTGTTTTTTGAGTCAACCAAAAATCTTCATTATCATATAAAACTTCAATGCTTTTATTTGTATTTTGACTTTGATATAAAATTAAATCTTTTAATTTATCTATTTGCATTTATCTTATCCTTTCCCCATTATTATTTATAAATTTTTTATAAAATTTAGGTATAGGGACTTTCCAAAAATAAAAGTTTCAATTTAATACAAAAAAAAACAACTACCCAAAATATATGATAAAATCAT
>CANQCI010000023.1 GCA_947589675.1 uncultured Bacilli bacterium
AAAACTTAATACAACTTATTTTGGAATAGTAAATACAACCGTTTTTATAAAGTTGTATTTACTATTCCAATTAAGACACACACATCCAAATTTGAATTTGACTTGATTTCTTTAATATCTAATGTTATCATAATATCACATCACTTTCTTAAATGAATTTGATGGTGGTTTTAGAAAAAGAAGGATTATTGGTTTTGAGTACTTCTTTTTCTTTTTGTTTGTAAATTTTTACAAATAAAAAACTACCATAATGATAGTTAAAACAATTATCAAATTTATTTGTAGATTATTTTATACAATGAAATTAATTTTGTCACTAATAATTTTAAAATTTTTGATTGATTCTGGTTAATATAAAATGCACATTAACAACCACTAATATCACTAATAACAGTATGAAAGTAATTGCTACAATAGATAATTATGAAGATACGATTGATAAGGTGGAATTTAAAATTAATGCTGATGAAGATAATAATTGGCATGAAGCAAGTAATGATAATGAAAATACTTATAGTTATACTTTTAATGATTTAACAGAAAGTAAGAAATATGAGGTAAGGGCGAAAGTAAGTCTTGATGGGGCAGAAGTCTTAAAAGTAATTGAAGAAAGCGTAACTTTTAAAAAAACTTTAGCAGATGTATGTCCAAGTGGAGGTAATTTAGCTCTTTGTGTCATTAGTTTATATAATAAAAATAATAATTATGAAGATACCAAATTATATTATCATGATGGAACAATAGAAGAGGGTGATGCGGGTGATTTATCCTATCGCTATACTGGTGGTGATTATGCCCTAACTAAATTAGCTAAACAAAGTTATAATTCTATAAATGATTTAATTAAATTAAATTGTAATGGTGAACCATCAATAATTGGTAATAATTATTGTGAATCTAATTCTAAGTATACTTTAAGTTATAATCCTGATTTAAATAATTTAACGAATTTAAAACAAACAGTAAATCAAGCTCTAACAGACGGTTATTTAACCGATAATAATATTAAAAACTTTGTTTGTTTTGGTGATGAGTGTAAAGAAAATAAAGACAATTTATATCGGATAATCGGGGCTTTCCAAGTAGATGGTAAATATCAAATAAAGTTAGTTAAAGCTGATGTTGCTGATAAAACTTTATTAGGAGATACAGGCGACTTTGCTAGTCAAAGTGGTGTTGCTTATAATACCTATTTAGGGAATCATAATGATTGGCCAAGGTATTATTGGAATAATACTACCAAAAATAATATATGGAGTGAAAGCTTACTTAATACAGAAAATTTAAATAAGATATATCTTGAAAACATTGGCTTATGGAATGAGTTGATAGATGAGACTAATTGGCAAGTGGGAGGATTACTTCTAGAAAATGGGAATGAAAAAGATGCTCATACAGCCTATGAAAATGAACTGGGGACAGCAATGACACCTTTAGCATATCAAGCCAAAGTTGGACTTATGTATTTTAGTGATTATTATTATGGGGCTACTAAGAACAATTGGCATTTACCTGGGTTTGTTAATGGGGATAATTACAGCCTAGCTACGTGGGAAAATTGGCTTTGGATTGGTGATGATGAATGGTTTATTACTAGAGCGTTAAATTCAGAGGATTATGTTGCCGGAAATAGAACCTCTGGCACTGCTGATTTTGAAATTGTTACCAATGGAGGACATGGGGTTAGACCAACATTTTATCTCAAATCTAATGTAACTTATGTAAGTGGAACCGGAACAAGTGATGACCCTTTAATTATTAAATAATTACCAAGAATAGCATAAAAACAAGATTGTCAAGCGTTGTCAACTTGTTTTTTTAGTGTTTTTTTGGTAGTATGAAAAAATCGAGGGTGCATATATTATGAATAAATCTTGGCGAAAAAAGACTTTAATTATGATTGCTTTGTTTGCTCTTTTACTTGCTATAATTGGAGCAACATATGCCTATTTTGTTGCCCAAAAAGGGACTGGGGGAAGTGCCCAAATTGAAGTGGGGGCTGGCACCACTGACTTACTATCATTCACAAATGGGGATAAAATAAATATCGTGGCTAATCAAGATAATTTTAAAAAAGGGGATGCCAGTATTACTGAAAAATCTGTGGTTACGGCAACGCTTACGCCCAATAATACCACTAAGATTGCTCATGATACTTATAATGTTTATTTAATAATTGAAAATAATGATTTTGAATATACTACGAGTGATTTAAAACCCGAGTTAGTATTAAAAGTAATAAATCCTTTAGGTGAAGAAGTAACAGAAATGAAAGGATTTAATTATGATAATGGCTTTGATATAACCAATAAAAAAAGAGCTGCTTATCCTATTGTAAGTGGTTATGAAATAGATGCCAATGGTGAAGCTCAAGTAGATGAATGGCAAATTGAAGTTACCTTGGTAAATTTAGAAAGTGACCAATTTGGTAATACAGGGAAAACTTTCACAGGAAGTATTTTGATTACTTCGAAGGATGTCGAAACTTATGATTTAGCTGAAATCAAAAATATGATTTCAACTTCAACTTATAAAAGTGTTAATGCTAGTTTAGAGTTAGATGAGGGCACCAATACAATTGATAAATATTATTATGCTATTACCGAAACGGATGAAGAACCAATTGTCTTAAGTATCAGTGAAGTTGCTGATGCCTTAAGTTATAGTTATCATGAAAGTGAAGAAGCTACTTATGAATTTACGACCACCGATGATGGAGAAAAATTAAAGCCAAATCAAAACTATAAAATATTTAGTTATGCTAAAGATATTGAGGGATATCAAAGTAATATTTATGAAACAATTGTTACGACCGATAATTATGAAATACCCGTAATAGATGAAGTAACTTATAGTGTTGCTTCAAATAGTATTACTTTAAATGTTAGTGCTACCCCTAAATCAGCTAATATTATCAAATATCAATATAAATTAAATAAGGAAGATGAATGGCATGATTTTCTTGATCCAACTTATACTATTAATTCCTTAGATGAAGCAACGGTTTATGAAATAATGGTAAGAGCAATTGATGAAGATGAAATGCCGTCCAATCCTTGGACAGGAAGTATTACTACGGGAAAATATGGAAGTGAAGAATTTCCATATGAAATAAAAACAGTTGAAGATTTAGTGAAGTTAAGTAATGATGTTAAAAGTGGAAAAACTTATGCTAATGAATATTTTAAATTAATGGATAATATTGATTTTCAAAATAAAGATAATTATCAAAATGCCGATGTTATAGTCGATAAAGATATAAATGGTAATGGAGTTAATGAAACATTACAAGTTGAACTTACAACTGGAACGGGATTTCCTCCGATTGGTGATGCCACAAATAAATTTGCGGGTAAATATGATGGTAATAATCTTACCATAAAAAACTTATATATTGATAATAATAATTTATCATCGGTAGGGTTGTTTGGCGTTATAGAAAATGCCGAAATAAGTAATATTACTATCACTGGTAAGATTCATAGTTCGATTGCTGCTACGGTAGGAGGAGTAGTTGGAGCTGGTTATGGGGCAACAATTAAAAATGCTCATAGTTATGTAGCCCTAACTAGTGATGTTGCCAGTCAATATTTAGGCGGAATTATGGGAAGAACCTTTGCCGATTTAAACATTTATAATTGTTCTAATTCGGGTGATATTACCAATGGTGGTGAGACAGGTGGATTACTTGGAGCCCTTGTTGCTAATATTACCGTTAATATTGAGGATTCTTATAATGAGGGAAATTTAACTAGTAACATAACTCGTTACTTTGGGGGATTAGTTGGAAGAAACACTTATGATAATGCAACTGTAAATATAAAAAATTCCCATAATGATGGTAATATAATTGTAAATGGGAGCACGGAAATTGATCAATTGTTAGGAGGAATAATCGGAAGAAATCAAGGAATTTTAAATATTGAAAATAGTTATAATACAGGTGATGTAAAAAATTTACGGACAGAATATACCGAATCTATAAATATAAGTATTGGTGGTTTAATAGGAGAAAATGATTATACTGTTGAGACCCAATCTATTACAACCAAAATAACCAATTCCTATAATACAGGTGAAATAGTTGGTGGCAAAAGAACTGGTGGTTTAGCCGGTTATATTGCAAAATATGGCTATTTTATTATTGATAAATCTTCAAACCGCGGAAATGTTACGGCGACAACTCCAGTTATAGGACAAACGGTGGGAGGACTTATTGGTTATTCTAATGGTAGTAATATTATTGTTTTAAATTCTTATAATACTGGTAATATAACGGCTGCTAACATTATTAATAGTGGCTTAATTGGTAGATCTAATGTAACAAGTGGGAAAAACATGATTTTAAATAGTTATAATCTAGGTAAGATTACAACCCCTAGTCATATAGCATCGGGATTGTTTTATGCCCAAGGTACAACTGATATAATTATTAATAATGTTTATAATGCCGGTACCCTAAGTGGAAATTTAGCTTATGGAATAGTTTATTATCGAAATCATGTGGGGACGCAACAAGTTAACAATACTTATCAATTAAATACAGTAGCTGATGCTAGTAATGTAACAATTGAAAATAAATTGATGAGTGATGCCGAAATGAAAAATGCTAACTTTGTTAAAACTTTAAATAGTAATATAATAAATGAAACTACTATTAAAGAAGGAACTAGTAATAAAACTTTAATTAGTTTAGATGCCAATTTAAAAGATTATAAATTAATTAAATGGAAACAAGGTACTGATGGTTATCCCACTTTGGATATTAACTAAAATATTTTCTTTTAATAAATACATACCTATGCTATAATAATCTTCTGTGAAAAGAGGAAATTTTATGGACAAATTATTATGGCATATTCATCGTGATTTTTGTAATGAATTATGGCAAGTAGGAAATGAATTAAATATTGATGATAATTTTAATAATTATTTATATCAAAAATGTTTAGAAGAACAAGAAAACTTAAATGTTTTATTTCATAATCATGATATTGATAATGTTATTAGACAATTGGAATGTATGTTAAGATATTATATTCCTGATGAATTTTTAAGAAATGAATTTAATAAATTATTAAATAATTGTTATCTTTTAAGAAGAGAATTTGCTTTAGAAGAGGGAAGAAAAATCTTTAATGCCTCAGCTCCATCACGATTACATTCGATATTTGTGACTGATAAATGTAATATTGATTATTGGCTTAATGCTCTTAAAGTAGATACTTATAAGTTATATTTATTAAGTTTAAAAGGCGAAATGTTTATTAGTTCTGATGTTTATTTTCCTAATAATGATTTAAATTATGATGAGCAAGTAGAAGAATCAAAAGATTATTGGTGTCCCAAAACTAAAAGATTAATAAGAAGAGAATATGTTTTTCAAGGGCAAGCTAAAATAATTGATAATAAAAATCCCAAAACTTTGGATTAAAGTTTTGGGATTTTATCTTTTATGTTTCTTACGATTACTTTTCTTTTTCCTTTTGGTTGGACTAACATAACCATTGCTTCTCTTAGTTGAATTATTTATTTTTTTAGTTGTTACTTGAACTTGGCTTACCGGCTTTTTAGAAGAACTCCGTGGTTTAGAGGCTGTAACTTTAATTGGTGTCGCACTTTTTTTGACTTCTTTAATTTTTGGTTTATTCACTTCTTTTGCAATTGTTACTTTATTTTGTTTTATAGATTTAACATTCTTAACTTTAATTTCTTCATGTTCCTTAATTTTCTTAGGTTGTTTAGTATCTATGATAGGTTCAATGGTAGGAGTTTTAGATTTAATATTCTTAACCCTAATTTCTTCGTGTTCTTTAATTTTCTTATCTGGTTTAGTATCAATAATTGGTGCAATGGTAGGAACTTTAGGTTTGATGTTCTTAACTTTGATTTCTTCGTGTTCTTTAATCTTCTTAGTTGGTTTAGTATCAATAACTGGTGCAATGGTAGAAACTTTAGGTTTAATGTTCTTAACCTTAATTTCTTCGTGTTCTTTAATCTTCTTAGTTGGTTTGCTATCGATAACTGGTTCAATAGGAGGAGTCTTAGGTTTAATATTTTTAACCTTAATTTCCTCATGAGCCTTGATTTGCTTTGGTGCCAATTGTAAATTATTATCGATATGGTCTATTGTTTCTGTTTTAAGGTTGGTAATTATATCTTCTTTCTTTGTTATATTTTGAGCTTTAACTTTGGTTGTAACTTTTTTAACTTTAATTTCTTCATGAGCTTTAATAGTCTTTTTCTTATTAGTTATATTTTGAGCTTGATACTCTTCACTAGCTAAAGATGTGGTTAGTGCCCCGATGCGAATTGGTTCAATTGTTGGAATTTTTTCCATTTCTAATTCAGGTTGAACATCAGGTTTAGTATCAGTTTTCTTTTTAGTATCCTTTTCTTCTGTATAGACCATAAATTTTTTCTTTTTTGGCATAATTAATTTAATTAAGAAAGTTATTACTGTGAAACCTAATATTATTAAATAAGCTGTAATTAAATAAATAAATACCATATCTATCGGATCAAAATGTCTGTCCATATAACCACCACGTTAGTCATATTATATTATAAAAAAATTAAAAATAACATCATTTTACATAATTTTTTCTGAAAAATGTTAAATATTTTGTCTAATCGTGTAGAATTTTGATATAATTGATATGAAATAATAAAGGAGGTTAATAAATAGTGAAAAAAATTGGGTTAGTTTTATTAATTTTATTAACCTTTATAGGAAGTAAAAATGTTAGAGCCGCGGAAACTACGATGCGAGTTGTTATTAAAAGTTCAAGTGGTAATTCCGCGAATGTTCGTGAAAAGCCTTCGACTAAAGCAAATAGACTTGCTTATGCCCAAGTTGATTCTATTTATAATGTGGTAACTGATGCCACTTTTAAAGATTTAGATAACTATGCCCAATGTAAAGCGGATTGGTATCAAATATATTATAATGGGGTGGCAACTGGATATGTTTGTGGGGAAAATGCGGAAGTTGTAACGAGCTATCGTTATGATGGAGAAGCACCTCAAGATGCTTGTGAACAGGAGCTTGCTAATCAAGGTTTTCCTTCAACCTACTGGGGAGAGCTTTGCCGTTTAAAAACAAGACATCCGACTTGGACTTTTTTGCCCTTAAGGACTAACTTAAGTTGGCAAGCTGCGATAGAAGGGGAAAGTGCCTGTGGTTGGAACAAGATATATAAAACTGATGCGGGCGAACCATTTATTGATAATTCCTGTACCCTTTATAATACAGGGAATTTTGTGTCGGTTAGACCCGCGGGAATAGCTTATTATATGGATCCCCGAAATTGGCTTGCCGAAAGAACGATTTTTCAATTTTTACAATTATCATATGATGCCAATTTTGAAACTATTTATAATAATGCCACGAACCAAATTATTAAAGATACCGAATTTTATAAATATCATTTAGGAAATAATGTAGAACTGGGGGGATTAATTAATAATGTCGGGAAAAATTTAAATGTTTCTCCGATATTTACTAGTGCGAGAATTAAACAAGAATTAGGTTCAGATAAAAGTGAAGAAAGTCTTTATAGTGGTACCTATATCCACCCAATTAGTAGTTATACCGACCCTGCAACTCGGGATATCATGGTAAGTCGGTTTGGCGAAGATGGAAAACGTTATTATGGTTATTATAATTTCTATAATTTTGGGGTTAGTGATTCCTGTGTTAATAGTTATGGGGTTGCTTATTGTGGTTTAAGTTATGCGGCAAAAGAAGTTAATAATTGGAATACCCCCGAAAGAGCCATTGAAGGGGGAGTTAAGCAATTAGCTCAAAATTATATTCAACAAAATCAATATACAACATACTTACAAAAGTTTAATGTTATTGAAACAGATGGACGAACTTTATATTCGCATCAATATATGACCAATGTTGCCGCCCCATCAAGTGAATCCGCTACTACTTATTCAACTTATAAAGATTTAGGAATTATGGAACAAGCCTTTATTTTCTATATTCCTATTTATGAGGGAATGGATGCCACCATAAGCAATGTCGGTAATGGAGCACAGGCGGATGGCAATACTGCTCCAAATCCTAGTTCAATTCCTATTCCTACCATTGTAACTAGTAGTGGGCATAAATATCAAAGTGGCTATATTTCTGGGATTGAAGTAGGTAGTGATGTTGCTCAGTTAAAAGCTTCCTTAGAAAGTGTGGGTGGTAATAGCACCGTTTATATCACCGATGCTAGTGGTAATGGGGTAGCTGGCGTTTTGAAAACTGGCTATAAAGTTACAATTAATAATCAAAGTACAAGTGAAACTTTAGAGGTGGTAATTAAAGGTGATACTTCGGGTGATGGCATTGTCAATGCTTTAGATTTACTCCAAATTCAAAAAAATATTTTAGGTTTATATTCTTTCAGTGGTGCATATTCTTTAGCAAGTGATACGTCAAATGATGGAGCTACTAATGCCTTAGATTTATTACAAGTTCAAAAAAATATTTTAGGATTGTATACTATTGTTCAATAAAAAGGAGTTGAAAAAAGTTATGAAAAAAATTAAATGGTTAGCTTTAACATTTACTTTATTATTTGTTTTTCCTATATTGGTCTTAGCTTCCAGTGGGAAAATTACGGTATCTGGTACTTCCACGGTAGTAGTTGGAAATAGTGTGAAGTTAACAGTTACTTTAAGTGGTAGTGATATTGGTAGTTGGAAAATGAATTTAAATTATGATAAAAGCTTTTTAAAACTAACCGCGACTAATTCGGAATCAGGAGGAACGATGATGTCAGCATCATCAACCTCTGGTCTTTCTAAAAAAACATATAGTTTTACTTTTACTACTTTAAAACAAGGTTCAACAACCGTTTCGGTTAATTCCTACGAAGCTTATAATTTTTCCGACTTTGGAGCTATGTCCCTTAGTGCTAGTGGTAAAACGATTAAAATAATTACCAAAGAAGAATTAGAAGCTAGTTATTCTAAAAATAATAATTTAGCCAGTTTGGGAGTTGATGGTTATGAATTAAGTCCTGCTTTTAATCAAGATACTTTAGAATATAATGTGATTGTACCTGAGGATACCAAAGAGATAAACATCAGTGGGAAAGCTAGTGATGGTAAATCAACTGTTACTGGTTTAGGTGTTCATCCGGTTACACTTGGAACTAATACTTTTCCAATTGTCGTAAGAGCTGAAAATGGAAGTGAAAAAAGCTATACTTTAACTGTGGAAGTAAAAGATGCTAATCCCATTAATGTAAAAGTAGGGGAAGAAGATTATACTGTTGTTAAAATCAAAGAGTATTTACCAGTTAATAATTTATATCAAGATTATAATGTAACAATTAATGATATAAATATACCTGCTTATTATAATGAATTTACGAAATTAATTTTAGTTGGTTTAAAAGATAAAGCGGGGAAAATAAATCTTTTTATCTATGATGAAGATGCTAAAACTTACACTAAATATAATGAAATAGGTCTTAATAAAGTAACTATTTATCCTAAAGAAACCAAAGAAACTTTGGAAGGATATAAGAAAACCCAAGTAACTATTGGTGATCTTAAAGTTGATGCTTATTATTTAACTAGTGATGAAAGATTTGTTAATATTTATGGGGTAAATGTGGAAACTGGGGAAGAAGGGTTTTTTGTTTATGATAAAAAAAGCCAATCTTTAACCAAATATAATGATGAATATGATATAGAAATAAAGAATTTAAATACAAAATTAGATACTTATGTTTATATAATAATTGGTTTTAGTGTTATATTAGTATTATTACTATTCATAATGGTCTTTATTATTGTTAAAAAACAAAAGAAACCACGCAAAAAAGAAAATGAAAAAAATAATAAAAATAAAAAGAATGAAAAAATAAAATCAGATGATAAAAAATAGTTAAAAGCAAAAGGAAAAAGGGTAAAATATTCAAGTGAAAGTATAGAAATGTTTCAGTAAATATAGTATAATAATATGGACAAAAGCAAGTATAATGGGAGATCTTATGTTAGAAAATAATGATAAGTATTTTGAAGTTTTAAATGATATAAAAAAAACTTTATTAGTTACTAGAAGTAAAATAGTTGAAAATGCTAATAAAGATTTAATTTTAATGTATTACAATATTGGATTAAAGTTAATCCAATATAACAAATGGGGCTCATCTTTTATTGATACCTTAGCAAAAGATTTAAAAATAGAGTTTCCTACAATTAAAGGTATGTCAGCAAGAAATTTAAGATATATGCAAAAATTTGCTAGCGAATTTGATAATGATGAATTTTTGCAGCATGATGTTGCAAAATTGCCTTGGACTTCAATTACAACTATTATGGATCAAGTAAAAGATAAAAAACAAAGAAATTGGTACATTATAGAATCAATCAATAATGGTTGGTCAAGACCAATTATAATTCATCAAATATCAAGTAAATTATATGAAAGACAAGCTCTTTTAGAAAATAAAACTACTAATTTTGATGAAACTTTACCAAAACCAAATAATGAACAAGTAAAAGAATTATTAAAAAATCCCTATATTTTTGATTTCATAACTGCTGATAAAGATGCTAAAGAACTCGATATTGAAAGAGAATTAACTGCTAACATAACTAAATTACTATTAGAACTTGGTAATGGTTTTGCTTTTGTGGGAAGACAATATCATTTAGAAATAGAAAATGAAGATTATTATCTAGATTTATTATTTTATAATTTAAAAGTTAGAAGTTATGTAGTGATAGAGTTAAAGACAACTGAATTTAAACCAGAATATGCAGGTAAACTTAATTTTTATTTAAGTGCTGTTGATAAGTATATTAAGGAGGAAAAAGATAATCCAACATTTGGTATATTACTTTGCAAAGACAAAAAAAGAGTAACAGCAGAGTTAGCATTAAAAGATATTAATAAGCCAATTGGCGTAAGTGAATATAAAATTTTATCTGAGATACCGGAATTTTTAGAAAATACTTTGCCAAGCATTGAGGATATTGAAAGACGGCTAGAAGTAGGTTTTGAATAATAAATTATCATGATTTGTCATTTATTTTCATTGGTTGTAAAAAATTTTTGTAGGTAAAAATAGTAATTATCTTTTTCTTTTGTTTAAAGTAATAATTGGTTATAATATACAAGGAGTAAATTTTATGAATTTATTAGTAAATGATCATAATGTTTTGGCGATTATTTTGGTTACTTTTATTTCTAGTTTAATTGTAGTGCCAATTGCCAAAGTAGTAGCAATTCATATTAATGCCATGGATGAACCTAATGAAAGAAAGATTCATAAAGTTCCGATGCCACGCCTTGGGGGCTTAGGAATATATATATCTTTTCTGTTTGGTTATATTTTGTATGGGGATATAACAACCCAAATGATTTCCATTTTAATTGGTAGTTTTTTGCTTCTTTTAATTGGCATAATTGATGATATTAATTCGGTTAAAGCTCGTTATAAATTGTTAGTGCAAACCGTTGCTGCCTTAATTGTCGTTATCTATGGACAAATATATTTTACAGAAATAACTATCTTTGGTTTATGCATTACTTTTCCTAAAATTATTGCTTATATTTTATCTACATTTTTTATTGTGGCTATTACTAATGCCATTAATTTAATTGATGGGTTAGATGGTTTAGCTGGCGGTATTAGTTCTATTTACTTTTTAACTATTGCTATTATTGCTTTTATATTAAACCGTTTGGGGGGCTTAGATATCATTTTATGTTTACTAATGCTTGGGTCGACCCTAGGCTTCTTAGTTTATAATTTTCCCCCAGCGAAAATCTTTATGGGGGATTCGGGAAGCCTATTTTTAGGTTTTATGATTTCTGTAATTGCTCTTTTAGGCTTTAAAGTAACAACAATAACTTCGTTATTTATCCCAATACTAGTTTTATCTATTCCAATTTTTGATACGCTTTTAGCTATTTTAAGAAGATTTATCAAGGGACAAAATATTGGGCGAGCTGATAAAGAACATTTTCATCATCAACTTTTAAAAATGCGTTATAGTCCTAAAGCTAGCATATTAATCATTTATGCAATTGATCTTCTTTTTGCCACGGTTTCCATCTTCTTTGTTTTAGGTGATAATCAAATTGCCATAATTATCTATGCCGTATTAATGATTCTATTACTATTTATTGTGTTAAAAACCGATATCTTATTTAATCATCGGCAAAAGAAAAGGAATAAAAAACATGCCAAAAAATAAATTAACTATCCCTAATATTTTAACCATAATCTTTCTTTTTTTCTTTCCTCTTACTGGCTTAAAAATACTTCATCATAATCTAACTAATCTGGTAATTGTTATATTTGTTGCACTAATTTTTATCCTAACCATTTATTATTATCATGATAGTCGAAAATATTTAAAATACTTATTATTATATTATTTACTTTGTTTAATTTATTTATTATTATCTTTTTGGCATAGTCAAAGTTTTAATTCTTATATACCTAATGAATATAGTTTATTTAGTGAATTTTTAACTATTTTAAAATTAGTAATGCCCATTACTTTTTTATATAGTTTATATTATCAAAAGTTACCTAAAAAATACTATTTATTTATTATTAGAAGTTGGATTATTTTTATAAGTGGTTTAATTATTATTACGAATATATTTAAAGTTAGTTTAGCTTCGTATGGGGATGGCTTAATTAAATATAATATTTTTAGTTGGGATAAGAAACCATATTATGTAGATAGTGCTAGTAAAGGTTATTTTATGTATGCTAATCAAATAGCTATTATTATGTTACTGTTACTAATTGTTATTAGTTATTATGTGCTTAATAATAAATATAGTTTTATATATGTTTTTCTTTTAGGCTTAGCCATGCTTATGCTAGGGACTCGGGTTTCTTCTTTAGGTGGCTTTCTTACTTTATTATTTATTACTTTATTTTATTTATTAATTTGTTTAGTTAAAAAAAAGCCTCTTCAGAAAAGAAGTTTTGGTCTATTTATTATTTTATTCTTATGGCTTTTAATTCTTCCTATTTCGCCTTTTTATAACCGGCAATTAGAATTAAATAAACCCAAGATTAACCAAGTCATGGGGGAAGTAGTAGATTCTAACCAAACTATAGAAAGTAAGGAAGAAGTAAGTAGCAAACAAGAGTATGTTTGGGAGCATTATAATCCCGAATATTTACCAAGTTATTTTTTTACTGATTATTATAATATCGAATATGATGAAGATTTTTGGTATGATTTTGTGCAAAAATATCCTGCTTACCAAATGAATTACCGGTTAATTGAAAAAAGTATTATTAAAAGAATGATGCAAATAAATAATAATAAATTAGATATTTTTTTAGGAATATCTAATGTAAGAATCCAGAATGTGGTTAATTTAGAAAGGGATTTTGTTTTACAATATTATGCTTTTGGTATTATAGGTTCACTTATTTTATTATTAATTTATATTATTTTAACTATTTATTATTTATATTTATTTTTTAAAAACCAAACTTTTGATTTATTTATTATAAGTACTTGTATTGTAATATTTATCTTTGTTAGTTTTTTAACCGGTAATATAATAAATTCTTTATTTAGTAATTTAAGTTTTGCTTTCATTATCAGTGGCTATCGAAAGGAGTTATAAAACATGGCTAAAGTTAAAAAGAAAAATATTAAACAACAACCAATTATTTATTTTTTAATTATTATAATTTTATTAATTACTGCTTTTTTTCAAGATGATATTGAAAAGTTATATTTAAAGCTTACTAATACTTCTTATGCTCTTAGTAATGTCCCAGCTTACAGTGGGAAAGATTATGTTTATATTAATGATAATATTCCTGAGTTTAGTGAAAGTGATTTACAAAGGGAAGCTTTTGAAGAATATAGTGAGCTAGACTTTTTAGGGCGAGCTAACACCGCTTATGCTAAACTGGGCAAAGAATTAATGCCTACGGAAAAAAGGGGTGCTATAAATAGTGTAAAACCAACGGGGTGGCATACGGTTAAATATGATTTTGTGGATGGTAAATATTTATATAATCGTTGTCATTTAATTGGCTTTCAATTAGCTGGAGAAAATGCTAATGAGAAAAACTTAATTACTTGTACTAGACAAATGAATACGGGGGTAATGCTTGATTTAGAAAATGAAGTTGCCGATTATATTAAATCAACAGGCAATCATGTGATGTATCGGGTAACCCCCGTGTATGAGGAAAACAATGATTTAGCAACCGGAGTGGAAATGGAAGCTTACTCAGTTGAAGATGAAGGTAAAGGCGTTAAATTTAATGTATTTGTCTATAATGTTCAAGATAAAGTTAAGATAGATTATAAAACAGGCGAGTCTACTTTAGAATAGTACTAAAATAAAAAGAGCACCTCATCCCTTTGAGGTGCTCTTTGCATTAAACATAAGGCGAGAATAGCACTTAACAACAATGTATATTGTTGTTAAGTGCTAAACAGAAAGTCTACTTCTGTTTAGTAATATTATATGCCAGTTTTAAGTGGTAATTAATAAAAAATTATGCATCTTTTAAACTGTTTTCATTTAATAGAAAATCATAAATACTCATATAAATAATTCCATTATTATCTTGCCATTTTAGAAAATGATCATAAACAATAACTATTTTCTTAAAATTATCTTTGACATTTAAAAGTGATTGCAATTCTTGTTCTTTTTTTTCATCATCATTAATGTTATAGGCAGATTGAATATAATATTTATCACTTCCTTTATTAACAACAAAATCAATTTCTAACTGTTTATAATTCTTTTTTCCGTTTTTTAAATTGCATCTTTTTTCGACAATACCAATATCAACATTAAAACTTCTTCTTCGTAATTCATTATAAATTATATTTTCCATAATATGATTTTTTTCTATTTGTCTAAAATTGATTAAACTATTCCTAATACCAATATCTACAAAATAATATTTAGATGGTGTTTTAAGATACTTTTTACCTTTTACATCAAATCTTTGAGCTTTTTCGATTAAGAAGGCTTCTTCTAAATATTTTAAATATGCGGAAATTGTTTTATTGGTAATGTTTTTATTACCTTTACTAATAAAGGTATTATATAATTTAGTTGGATTAGTAAGAGATCCTATACTTGATGATATTATTTCAATTAATGTTTTTAATTCTTCATCATTTCTTATATCATTTCTTTCAACCACATCATTAATATACACATTATTTTTTTGAAAGTTTAAATAATCTATTTTTTCTTCGATGGTTTTTAAAGTGGCAACAAAAGGTAATCCCCCAAAGTTTATATATTCATCTAAACCCTTTATTTCATTGCCATCATAAATAGACATATATTCAGAAAAGCTTAAAGGATACACTCTTATTTCATCTCCACGTCCTCGAAATTCTGTAATGATATCTGATGATAAAAATTTTGAATTACTACCTGTTACATATATGTCCAAATTTTTTTTCCTTAAAAAGCTATTTAATACACTCTCAAAATTATTTACTTTTTGTATTTCATCTAAAATAATATAATGCATATTATCGTCCGTTACTTTACTCATAATGTATTCATAAAGTTTTTTAGGATTTGTGTATTCCTCATTTTCAATAGAATCTAACTCTAATTTAATAATATGATTTTCATCTACACCATTATTTAAAAGATAATTTTTATATATTGGGTCTAATAAGTATGATTTTCCACTTCTTCTAATACCTGTAACAATTTTTATAAGTTTGTTTTCTTTTTTAGATATTAATTTATTTAAATAATAATTTCTTTCAATTTCCATGCTAAAAACCTCCATTGTATTAACATTAGTATTATATACTTTTAAAAAAATATAATCAATAAGTTATTCCAAAAAAACTGTCCAGGACAGTTTTTTTGGAATAGATATACTTGATAAATTAATTACTATCACATCCAATTTTAATCAATCTGGGGAGTAGAATTTGCAAATAATTAGTGATTATTATTCATTTTTATATTATAATATCAGGGATACTTGTTAGGTGCTATTCCTCCGTCTTATTAAAGACTGGAGGGATGCCTGTGAGTGAGGATAAGTTTGGAATATTTAATTATTTTTGCAATAATTATTTATCTTCTCCAACGAGATCAAATTCAAAAGCATTAAAAAATGAGCACCTAATCTTAGTCTATGCGACTTTGAGGTGCTCTTTACTCGAAACGAAAGAAACATAAGGCGAAGATAGCACTTAACAACAATGTATCTCTTTTTATGTTTCAAAATATCAAAACAGAGAGCGAAATCTCTTTCTGTTCAATAATATTATATACCATTTTTTAGTAATAATTCAATAAAAATTAGCATAAGTTACAAAATTTCTTAATTAGAGAGGAGGGAAAACAATTGGTTGTCAACTAAGTAATTAGATAAATGTGCCTTGTACATTAACTACTAAAATTGGCAACTAATTAAAACTATATGAAAAAGTATTTTTATCCAGCTTTATTTTCGAAAGAAGGTAATGCCTTTAATGTAAAATTTATTGATTTTGATGATATTTTTACATTTGGTGATTCTTTGGCTGATGCATATTATATGGCTCAAGATGCTTTATATAATATGTTACCAGAGTATAAAGAAAAATTACCTAAGCCAACATTTGCTTATATGAAAATTAAAGTAAAACCAAATGAATTTATAACTATGGTAGAATTAGATGTAAGGGAACATGAGAAAAAAATATCATCTAAAACAAAAATGGTTAAAAAATTTAGCAGATAGTAAAGAATTTATTATAAAATAATATAATGAAAGGAATGTTAGAATGAATATTAATGAACAAGAAATAGCAGTTTTAGAAAAGTATGGGATTAAAGTTAATTTGAAAATGTCTTTAGATGAAGTTATATTTTTGATTAATCAGTTTTTTATAGATAATCCTGATTTAAGTGATGAAGAGTATAATGAGTTAGAAAGTGTAGGAATTAATATCATGGAAAGAAAGTATTATGGAGAAAGTCATAAATAGATGTTCTTGGGTTAATTTAAATAATCCTTTGTATGTAAAGTATCATGATGAAGAATGGGGAATAGAAAGTCATGATAGTTATTATTTGTTTGAAATGTTAGTTTTAGAAATGAATCAAGCTGGATTATCTTGGGAAACTATTTTAAATAAAAGAGAGAATTATCGAAAGAGTTTAGATAATTTTGATTATCATAAAATTGCTCAGTATGATGCTATAAAGATAAAAGCTTTAATGGCTAATGAGGGTTTAGTGCGTAATCAAAGGAAGATTGATGCTATTATAAATAATGCTAAGGTATTTATAGAGATTGAAAAAGAATATCTTAGTTTTAATAATTATATCTGGCATTTTACTAATAATAAAATAATTTATCATGATGGAAGTGAGGCTTGTAATAAACTATCAGATTTAATAAGTAAAGATTTAAAAAAAAGAGGAATGAGTTTTGTTGGGAGTAAAATAATATATTCTTATTTAGAAGCTATTGGTATTTTTAATAATCATGAAAAAGAATGTTATAAAAATGTCAAACATAGTTAATATTCAAATTTACTTATTGTAAGTTATATAAATATATAGGTATAATGAATATAGTAAGGTAGGGAATTTATGGAAACAAAGAAGTTTATTGGGGTTTTGGTCGGAGTAATTTTAGTTTTAGTTTTAGGTTTAGGAATAGGTTATTATGTTGGAGATAGTAATAAAGAAGTGGTGGAAAAAGATTCTGTTCCCACGGAAAATAATGATGATTATTTAAGGGAATATGCTAATGAATTATTTGAAGAAGTTTATATTAGGGATAGTGGGGAGGAATTAGCCCTATGGTATCCCATATTATGGGATACTTTCCAAGAAACAAAACCTAAAGTTAAAGTAGCTACTTATAAAGATTTGCCTGATGATAGTAAGTTTCTTATAACCATGGGTAATATTAAAAATATTATTTATGAGGTTGGTGATTATAAAACAAATATTTCTGATCCCGGATATTGTAGTATGCGTTATTTAATTGATTATGAAGTATTTATGGAAACATATCATAAGATTTTTGGAAGTAATAATGATTTTGTTTTTTCTGATGAGGGTTATTACGTTGCTTACAATAATAAGTGCCAATTGGAATCTGGTGATTATAAGGTAATTAATTGTCGAAAAATAGAAGATATAAGTGCTTCAAATTCTCGTATATCTTATATGGCTTTAGATTCAGCGACTAAAGAAGGAGATTCTATTATTTTAAATATTAAGGGATATACTATTAATGATGAAGAAAGAGTTCATTCTTTTAAGGAAGAACATATTGTGGATCAATATTTTAATAAGGTACATTGGATTAGAAAAACAGACTATGATTTAGTAAATAAATATGGTGATTTAATGGATGATTATACAATAACTTTTGTTAAAGATACCAATGGTAATTATTATTTTAAAGAATTAAGATATATAGATTAAAGTGGGTAGATTTATGGAAACAAAGAAGTTTATTGGGGTTTTGGTCGGAGTAATTTTGGTTTTAATTTTAGGTTTAGGCATAGGTTATTATGTTGGGGATAGTAATAAAGAAGGTGCAATGAGTAGTCCATCAACTAAGATGAGTGAAGAGCATTTAAAAGCTTATGCCGAGGATTTATTTAATGAGGTATATATTGCTGATGGTACGTATAATTTTGCTCTTTGGAATCCCATTGCCAATGTTTTTGGACAATATGGCAAGGTAACTACTTATGATAATTTATCTGATGATGATAAGTTTGTAATAACCATGGGGAATATCAAAAATATATATTATAATGTTGGAAATTATTCAACATCTACTTCTGATATTAGCGAATGTGGTATGTATTATACAATTAGTTATGATATATTTATGGAAACATATCATAAGATATTTGGGAGTAATAAAGATTTTAAGTTTTCGAGTGAAGGCTATTATGATGCTAATAATGACTTATGTACTGGTGGTGGGAACGTCATTCAGTGTGAATCCCAATATATGAAAGCAACACCATCTACTTTTCCTTACTTAGTTTTAGACTCTGCTTCCGAAGAGGGAGATTCTATTATTTTAAAAGTTAAAGGTTATTTTATTACTGATGATGAGAGAGTTCATTCTTACAAAGAAGAACATATTTTGGATGGTGGTAATTATGATTTAATAAAAGCTGACTATGATTTAGTAAGAAAATATGGCAATTTAATGGATGATTATACTTTAACTTTTGTAAAAGATACCAATGGTAATTATTATTTTAAAGAATTAAGATTAGAAGATTAAAACAAGGACTAGGGGTTTTCACTAGTCCTTGTTTTTAATGGCTACCATGAGCCACCACCGCCACCTCCGGAGCCACCTCCAGATGAGCCACCTCCAGATGAACTACCGCCGCTGCTAAAGGATGAGTCACTTGAGGGATTAGATGACATTGACCATTGGGCTGAGGTCATTGTTGAGTTCATAAATGTCCCAAAATTAGTAATGCTAAATGAGGTATTACTGTCATACCAAGTTGGAGGTTGCATGGCAATGCTTTCAAACTTTTTAATCCATTTATCAGAGATATCTAAGACATAAGTAAAGGAAAGAATATTATAAAAATAACTGGGATCTTTGGTAACCATGGCTTCTAATTTATCTTTTTCGGCTGTTTCTAAAAAGTTTTTAAAGCCTCTTATTTTTCCTAACATTTCATTCCCATAGGAAGTTCTTTTAGGAATTAATTTAAAACAAATAATCATTCCTATTAAACAAATTATTCCTATTATAAAACCTATTAAATATAAAGAATCACTCATAATAGCATCAGTTAGGACAAGTTCTTTGGAGAAATAAACTATATGAGGGATAACAATACCTATCCAAAAAATTCTAAGAATAAAAAGCATTTTTCCAAATATTGCATAAGCTATAGGTACGATAAATATACTATATACCATAAAAGCTATAAAAACCTCACTTAATCCAGCATAATCATAAATAGGGATAGCTATAATAGTTATTAAAGAAATAATCATGAATATAATTAATATAATATATTTAAGAATATTATTTTCAAATATTTTATTTTTATTATCTTTACTATTTATATTTCTTAATATTTTATCCATTGTTGGATAAAATTTATAATCTAAATCACTTTTAGTTACTTCATTAACTATATAGTTAATAGAATTTTCTTCTTTCGTAAATAAACCATTTAAAAATAATTGTTCATTAACATTAATACCATCATATTCTTTTAATTTAATTATTTTATAATTATTAATAATTCCAAATAATCCTTTTTCTTTAGTTTCTACTAATTTTATATAACCCTTATTAGCTAAATAGACTAATAAAGATGTGACATCTTTATTAGTGGCATAGCCTTTATATAATAAACCTATTTCTAAGCTATTTAAGTCATCAGGTGGGTAAAATTCGACTGTTTCAATTACTTTATTATCTCGTCCATATTTATACCAAATAATTATTGATATTATTAACAAGAGAATGGGTATTAAAAATAACAATAATATATTAATATCAATTGTCTTAACAAAGTAGCCCTCGGCAAGTTCTAAGCGAACAGTTAGTCCTTCTTTTACATCAAGTATTCCCTCATAACTTCCGTTTATGACATTACCCTTTACACTATATTTTACTTTACTACTATCTGTTGAACCAAAAGCTCCCGCGGAAAAGCCTAGTTTTGTAGCATCAAAATCTTTGGGCATAGTAATATTGAATGAGACATTACCAATTACCGTATCCCATTCTGTCCCAATAATATTATAATATAATTCATCTTTATCTTTTAAAAGATCTTTCCCAAGATTATAAGTATATTTAATAATATAACTTTGTTTACCAGTAACCATTTTCGAATAAGAACCTATTTGAATTTTATAATTATTATCATCTTTAAAAGTTTTATATTCATTATTAACACTTAAATTAGATATTTCTACTTTATTAATAGATTTTGTTCCATCTAATCTAGTTATCTTATTTCTTAAGGGTATAGTTCTATATATACCATGTTTAGAAACATTGAAATAAGCCGTAATAGTTTCGGTTATATCTAAAGTATTATTTTCATTGACAATAATATCTACATTATATTTATCAATTACATATGGATAATATTTATAATTATCTATTTCACTTGGGGTATAATTTAAAGCTTTTATATTAGGAATAAATATTATTAAAAATATAAATAATATAATAAGAATATATTTCTTTTTCATCTACATTACCTCTAGTTTAATTTTAACATATTTATTTTATAAATTATAAAAAATAATATATTCAAAATAGGGTGAAGTCTCAAAGTAAATGCAACCAGCAAAGTAAGTAAACAAAGTCTCAAAGTAAATACAATAGAAAAAATCGACATAATATGAGGGTCGATTTTTTGCATTTTTTAATATTCTCAAAGTAAATGCAACTAGAGATTAATCTTTTTTTGAAAGGAAATATTTGCTTTTTTGATGTCATTTATATTTTTGAAATAGTATTCTTTTTTTGAATATATAAATCACCCGTGTAAGAGGTTATTCTAACATAAGAAATGGCACTTTTGTTCCATGATGTATTTATATAGTTTTATGTAACTACCAAGTGATAAAATTCTCAAAGTAAATACATTTAAAAATTGAAATTTAATGTCAATGTTTCAATGCACTTATTCTCATAGTAAATACAATGCTTATTCTCAAAGTAAATGCAACTCATATAGTAAAAGTTGTATTTACTATGAGAACTCACAATATTCAAAATAGTATCACAATGATATTGAAACAAAATTATTTTTATTTTATAATATAATTACATCATATCAGGTGTATACATAAAACCAAATTATTTAGGGCATAATATAAAAAAGATACTAAAGAGGTTTTGATTATATGGATAAAAATAAGAAAAAAACTTTAACATTATTAACTTTATTATTAGGTTTGTTTTTAGTGGTTGGTGCCACTTATGCTTTTTTTCAAGCTCAAAGGGGACAAGGGGCTAGTGCTTATATTAATATTAATTCCGATACCACCGATTCTCTAACTTTTTCGGTTGGTGAATCGATTAATATAACTGCCTCAACCGAAGATTTTTATGAGGGTGGACAAGATAAATCAGGTAAGACAACAGCCACGGCTAGATTAGTACCTAACAATACCACCAACGAAGCTCATGAAAAATATAATGTTTATTTTATCATCGATGCTAATGATTTTATATATACAACTGATGATAAACAAGTTGAAGTATTATTAAAAGTCAAAGATCCAAGTGGGACACCCTTAACAAGTATTGAGGGATTAAATTATCATGAAGAATTAGAAGGTTTTGATATCACTAAGAGTCAAGGGGCTTTTAAAATAGCCCTTGATGATTTAATTGATGCTAATGATGGAGATGCTGTGACCGAGACTTGGAACTTTGAAGTAATACTTCGAAACTTAAGTACTAATCAAGCTTTAAATGCTGGTAGGTCATTTTCGGGTAAAGTTTTAATAACCACGGATACCGAAGCAACTTATATAGTACCTGAAATAAATAGTATCAATGAAGATTCTAAAACTTATGAAAGTATTAGTGTTAGTTTAATTGAAAATGAACTACATTCATCCGAAATTGATAAATATTATTTTGCGATAGAAGCCACTGATGAAGAGCCTGAGTCAGCAAGTCCTATGAGTATAGCAGAAAAGTTAGAGCCCACATATCAAGCTAGTGATAAAAATAGTTATACATTTAATGGGTTACAAGAAAATCAAAATTATAAAATCTATGCCTATGCTGAGGATGTCCAAGGTATAAGAAGTGGCGTAAAAACGGCAATCATTAAAACTGATGAATATACAAGAGTTCAAGTAACAGATGTAACTGTAAGTGAAAAAACTCATAACACCATTAAAGTTAAAGCAACAGCTATAAGTGGAACTAAGGATGTTACTGAGTATGGATTTAAAATAGAAAATCATGAAACTTATGAAGAATGGAGTTGGCAAGCAAGTGATGAATTTGAATTTACTGGATTAAAAGCTGGCAATACTTACAATATTCAAGTAACAGCACGAGATGAATTAAATAAGGAAGCAACCAATAGTTTTGATAAAATGGAAACAACAACGCCGTTTACAGTAACTGTTCAAGTAACTGGTGGAACATCCACCCCGACAAGTACAACTGTTGCGGAAAATGGTACAGCAGCTTTTGAAATAGCGGCAAGTGCTGGTTATGATATAACCTCAGCTAAAGTAACAAGCGGAGATGGTTGTGCTTTAAGTAATAATAATGCAACATTAACAGCTAGCAATGTAACAAGTGATAGAACTTGTACAGTAGTTTTAGATTTAGCTGGACCATCAGCTAGTGAAGTTATAATTAGTAAAGTAGGAACCTCTGGTTTAGGGACATTAGCTAAGCATGATACAATTGGTGCTCAAGATAATAGTTATCGTTATTCCGGAAATAACCCAAATAACTTTGTTTGCTTTGGAAATGGTAGTGAAAATTATAACAATGGTAAAGTAACTACTTGTCCCGACACTAATTTATATCGGATAATTGGGGTTTTTAATGCTGATGGAGAACAACGAGTTAAATTAATTAAATCAGAATACATAACTAATGACGAACTGGGAATAGCTAGTGATGGTCAGCCAGAAACGGGAAGTTATGATAGTTTAAAAAGAGTAAAGGAAGCCCCAAGTGAGGGGTTTTACTGGAATAAAACAGCAGCTGATAATACATGGGAAAGTAGTACCTTATATCAAGCATTAAATAATGGTTATTTGACTTTTTTGGATACAACGTGGACAGATAAAATAGCGACAACAATGTGGCATGTGGGAGGACATAGTAAATATATGGTTACTCCAAAAGAAATGTATGATGCCGAAATAATTTCATCACCAACAGTATCGGCACAAATCGGTTTGATGTATGCTTCGGATTATGGATTTGCAAGTGAACAAAATAGTTGGCTATCAACATTAGATAATTACAATAATGATAACAATAACAACCGTGAAAATAACTGGTTATTTAATAATGTGCGTGAATGGATAATATCGCCCGATGCCTACTTTTCAGTCTCTGCGTTCAACGTCCTCAACACTGGGAGTGTAGTTAGTGGTGCTAATGCTGTCGTCCACATCTATGCGTGCGGGGTTCGTCCGTCCTTTTATCTGAAGTCTGATGTGAAGATTAAAGTTGACTCGGCAAACGGAAGTTTGACGAGTCCATACCGAATCGTTATATAGAAAGAGAATTAATGGTGAATTCTAAAAGTAAATGCAACTGACAAATTAAGAAAATAAAGTCTAAAAGTAAATACAATTAAAAATTGGCA
>CANQCI010000024.1 GCA_947589675.1 uncultured Bacilli bacterium
ACTAGTGGTGTGGGTTTCACCTTTCTAGGTAGGATTTCCACCTACTAAATTATTCGACCTACACGGTCGCACTACACTTTGATTTTTTCTTTATAATTCATCATTAAATTAAGCCTGATATCAAACCACCCCTGTTTTAATATATTGTCCCATCTAAGATTTGACAAAAAACTTTATAACGAATTAAGTAACTATGCTTAGCTATTAACTTAGCTTCATCTGGAATAGATGCTTTAATACGCCCTTCAATTTGCATAAATATATCATCCATTTCAATTTTATTTTTTAAAACTAAAGAACAATAATCATATACTTCATCATCAACAATTAAAGCTTCCAAAGTATCTTCCCAATAATTTTCTAAGCCACCATTATCTCTTTTGTTAATTAAGCCTATCCTTGGTTGGGCTACCATTATAACTGTATTAACTAAAGAAATATAATTAGCTAATAATAAATTAATGGTTGGTATATCAGTATCAAGTAAAAGACTTGCTTCACTATCATAGTTGGGGGCTAAAGTTATATCATCTTTATCCTTTAAAAAGGAAATATTTTCAATATGTTTATCTGTTTCTAAAACTAATAAGGCAAAGGCTAATCTTTTTTTATATTCTATTATTAATTGGGATATTTTATCTTCTTGAACTTTTAGTTTCCTAAAAGACTTTTCTAAACTTTGTAAAGTAAAGTTGAGATTTACAGCATCTGGAAAGTCTTCGTCTTTAACATCTTCTTCCCCGATTAAATCATGTAAAGAAATTAATTCTTTGTCATTATCCATGGCATAAGACATGACTCCCCGAATTAACTTGTCTTGGTAAGTAACTTTAATTAAGTCATAATGGCTACAAGGAATATTAAAAAACTTTGCCATTTCTTCCACGATAATTTCCCCATAGACTCCATAATTCAAATTACCATCTAAACTAATTTCACCTTTAATTAAAACTAAAGCATCATTAAACTTAACCCAATTTTTAAGCCTATTTTGGTTTCCTCTTAATTCTTTAGATTCTTGCCTAAAAGAAATATATAAAGAATCTAAATTAATAAATCCTTCCTCATCACGTAAGTCATCTAAGTCTTTAATACTTTTATTTACTACTTCATATTTTTTTATCATCTAAGTCATCTCCATATTTTATTGCAAATCGAACTTTAATAAGCATTTTATTATCTTGATAAGCCTGTAAAACACCCACATACTTTTCATTTGCTTCCAGCTTTATATTACTAGAATTAATTAAAGTAGCTTTAATTAATTCATGTCTTGGTAAAAAATTTACTAAATATTCATCATTATCTTTTTCGACTATTTTAAAACGCACACTTAAAGTTAAATTATTATTTAAACAATCTTTAATTGCTTCTAAAAAGGTTAAAGAATTAATAACATAACTTAAAATAGTTTGATTAAATAATTTATAAAGAATTACTATTTCTTGCGGTTTACTAGGAACATTTTTCTTAGCAAAACTTATAAATAATTCATTTAAATTACTTTCTTCATTAGTTAAAACATCTAAGATATTTGAAGTAATAGGTTCTGTTAAAAATAAATGATTAACTTCTTTAACATATTCTTTTTCTAAATAAGTACCTATTTCTAAGTAAGTATAAGTAGTTAATATTTCTTTAATATCCTTTATTTGTTTTAGTAAATTTATTTTTTTATAATTTAAATCTTCACTTGGTAATTTTTCGACCCTAAAAGTATTATATAAACAATTATATTTTAAGAATTTTACCCGAATATATTTGGCATTATATTCATAATTATAATTAGTTATTTTTAATTTATTTAAACGATTAAATAAATAGATATAATGAATTTGGGTATCATCTACTTGATCCCGACTATCCCTAGTGGGTAAGATAAAATTATATTTACTTAAGTCAATCGAACCATCCTCGGCAACATCCTCTTCCTTATTAACTTGAAAATAATAAGCTAATAGATCTTGAAGATTAATGACTCGGTTTAAATAAGACTTTTGATAAAGAAATAATAAATTTTCTAAAGAGATATTTTTAAGTTGTTTTAAAATAATATTTCGAAAATTCTTGATTGCTTCTTCTTTAGGACGGTCACTATCACTGGTAAGATACATGGATGTTTCCCAGTAATTATTTTTCCCGAGAAGAAGAACAAAGTCTTTAACTTGATTTAAATCGGCAACTAACTCAATAAATATTTTTCGCATTAATACTTTAGCTAATACCAGCGAATAACTAACATTTTCATAATTATCATAAGCGGTATTCACGTTAAACTCCGGTATTTCAGGTAAATCATTAAGTCTTTTTAAGCCCTCGGGATTTTTGGAATCTAAAAAATCCAGTAAAATATTTTTAAATATTAAATAAGTTTTACTATCCGGCATATAAGCACTTCGGTTAAAATCAGTCAGATAAAAACGATTAGTTAAAGCATCATACCCTGTGATAAGCCCTGCCATAACCGCATAACCATTTACTAATAACTTATTAATATTACTTCCTTGATAATATAAATTAGCAAAATTTACTAAAATTAAATTAGTTACTTTATTTTGGGAATCTATATTTTGAAATAAAATAGGATATTTGGTTAAGAACCCTCCTTGAACTGGATATTTATGTAAATCAATTAAACTTAAAAATTCATCTAATGATAAAATATATCTTATAAGAGAATTAAGATAAAAATCATATAAATTAAATAAACTAGCTTGTTTTTTAACAATAATATTTTTTAATAATTCATAAACTTGGTCATGATATTTAGGTTTTAAAAAATCATTAATATAATCACTATTTTCATTAAAGTATCTTATTTTTTTCCTAGTTTGTCCTAAATTATTCCAAATATCACTTTCACTTGGATAAAAATACAAATGATATTTAGTATTTTGTAAATAATCTTTAATTGTTTTATTATTAATATTATTTAATAAACGTATTAACTTATTCATAACTAATTCATCTTGATTAATTACTTTATTTTGATTTTCACTTTCAAAATTTCTTAAATCAAGTTTATTATAAACATCACTACACCCAGCAATATTAACATAATAGCCACCTAGGATAAGAAAACGATTATTTTCTAAGAAAGTAACATTATTATATAAGACACTATATATTCGAAAGAAATAATTTCCTTTTCTATCTTTTCTTAAAATCCCATAGAAACGATATTTAGCTAACTTGGCAAATATATTTTTAAAACCTTTATTTCTTAATTGATTAAAGAATTTATCAATCGAAATAATATATTTAAATGTTGTATTCATATAAAAATAAATAATATTTTCTAAATCTTGATTAGTTACGTCATTTATTAATTTGGTTAAATATTCTTTAGCTTTATTTTTTTCATAACCAAGATTATAGTTTAAAAAGTATTTAGGCACTACTTTATCATTATTTTGATATTGATTAAAGTTTAAGTATTTAATATTTTCAAGCATTTCTCTTTGCTCAGCCAATGTTTTTAACTCCCAAATTTTGGCTTCCAACTTAAGCCAAGCTTTATAATAATAACTAGATAGATTACTTACATCTATATTTGGATAATTAGTAGCTAATTCTTGATAAAATTGGCTCCATAATTGGTCATTCATGACTTCTTCGAAAGGACTACTCGTTAGAGCTTCGATTAACGTGATAGCAACATTTTCATACCACCCTTGGTTTTTGGGTAATTCCCCTAAAAAGGTAAGCCATGCCTTACGTAAATCACTTTCCTTAGCGTAAGTTTTAACATTACCTTCATAAAATAAATGTTTTTTAATATTTAAACTTAAAGAATTACTTAATAAATCATTACTTTCTGGAATTAACTTAATATATTCTAAATAAGTCTTATCCGGATTTAAATAATCTAAATATCTTTTAACTCTAATACTATTTAAAAAGATAAAAGCATTAGCTACTTGGGTCGTATTAATTAAATAATTAGTAATTTTCATAATTAAGTTTTTATAAGTAGCATCATTTTTATTCATTAATTCTAATTTAGGTAAAGATGAAAGAATTTTAGGAAAATCACCTAGGATACATAAAGTATAAATATAATTTAAAATTAATTCATAATCACTTCGATCAAGTAAAGCTTTAATAATATCTTTACCTAGTTTTTCCCGATTAATTTCCGTTTGTAAATAAATAGCTAAATTAGTATAACTTTGAAAGAAAGCTTTACTTAATATTCTATTAATTTCTCGAAAACTTACTTGTCCTTTTTTTAATAAATTCTTTTGTTGTTCTTCTAAGTAAGTAATCTTATTCCAAGTAGTACCTGAGTTAGGCGACTTTAAATGACAAGTTTTATATAAATTTAAGAGTAAAATATCATTATATTTTGAATACTTTAATACCTCAGGATTTTCTTTATATTTTACATAATTTTTTAAATTATAATTTAAAAAATTATAGTTATTAAATTTCGTTTGATAATTAAGAATTTTTTCACTTAATTCATCATCTAAAGTTAAATTTGTCGTTACATTTATATTAAATTTCGTAATATTAAATATTGTATTAAAATAAGCTAAGATTTTATAATCCTTCGGGGTAATAAGCTCGGCTAAGATAACTTTATCTAAAGTTGATGCCACTAAATTAAATAGTTCCTCAGTTATTTTCATCACATTAATTAATATTTGATTAAATAAATTATAGTTTTTAAATCTTAAAATTCGAAAATCTTGATAAGCATGAGCTTTAATTATTTTTTGAGCTTGCTTAAGTAAATTAAGAGTCTTAGTAATTCGCCCTTGATTTAAAGGGATTTGGTCATTTAAGTTTTGATTAAGTTTTTCAATGTAAATAATATAACTATTAAATTCTTCTTTCCGAAAAGAAAGAAAATCCGGATAACCTTTAAATTTAGTTAAGTTAGAAACTAAATTAGTTATTTCTTGATTTAAAGAGGCGGCTAAAGTAGCTTTTTTCTTTTCTAAATTATAGATAGTACTTACTTCCCTTAAGATATCTTGAGTATTCTCCCCATTATAATGAGCCTTGAAAGTATTTCGCTTTTGGGGATAATCAAATCTAATTATCCGATTAGAATAAATTAAAGCTTTCGTAAAATTCTTTACTTTAACTATATCTTTCGATAATAACAAAGATAATAATAAATATTTAATTTTATTATATTCATTTTTTTCTTCTAATAAAAAAGTTTCAATAAGTTTTCTTAAGGAATTTAATTCCTCTTCCGGCAAATGTTTAATTCGATTAAGAAGAATCATGACGGCAACTGGTTTATAAGTCCACCAGTAAGTAAGCCAGCCCTTTAATTTATTAAAGTTCCCTAGTTTTTCGAGCTTTGAACTATATTGCCAAAAAGCTTCATCTTGATCACTCGAAGAATTAATTGCCAAGATAAATTGAGCTAAATCAGGATAAGCCAATTTCATTTGCGTAAAATCATCAGTCATAAGCCCACCTATTCTAAAGTTAATAAACCTTGATTAATAGCTTCATAATAAAAGTAATTAAAGTAACTTTTGGATTGAAAAGTATACATATTATTATTAACTATTTTTAATATTCCTAACTTCACAATTAATTCTAACATTTCTTCATTATCAAACCGGTCATATTTTTTATATAAATTACAATAATCATCTAACATATTACATAACGTAAAATAACTAAGTAAAATATTATCTTCTAATAAGGGTTTATTTTTGGCATCCATCGCCACAATATAGGTTAAAACTCGCATAATATGAGGTGCTTTATAATCCCTTTTAATAACTCGTTCCCGATTAACTATCGCATTCAAAAAGACCTCAGCTAAATCATCCGCATTATCCGGGATATCTTGATTACACTCGACAATAGTCATAATATTTTTAAGTAAAAAAGCATTCTTTAGCATCTCATATAACTCGGGATTTTCTTCCATTTTGGTGATTATTTTCTTTGCCACTATTTCCCCCTTGGTTGAATTACCTAAAATAAATTCCGTAATTTTATCTTTACTAACCCCATCAATTATTAACGTTGGAATATTATTTAAAATCGAAAGTTCATTATTATCCCGGTCATTCATTACCACCTTTAATTGGGGATTTTTATAAATAAAATCTTCAACTTCTTTTAAATAAGCTCTTTTTTCCGAAGGATTAATTATTCGTAATTCATTAATTCCATCAATATAAACACTAATTTTCCCTTTTCTAATTAATTGTTCTAAAAATAAATCATTAGTAATATTTAATTTTTGTTTAATAAGGGATGGAATACTATAACTAGGACTATTAGAAGTAACACTTATTAATTCAATAAATACGGGAATTACCCCCGAAAAATTATTATTTTTTAAAACTAATAATTCATCATAAATCATTTTTTCCATCGTGGTTGTTTTCCCAATTCCGGCATAACCAATTAATTTTAATTTATTAAAAGTTATATTATCATGAAAACGAATCTTTTTTTCATTTATTAAATCATTTATTTTAAAGATATCTAAGTCACTTGCTAAGATATTACTTAATTCATCATAATAATCATTTTCATAAATATGCATATTAAGAGGAATATATAAAAAATTTTGGGCATACTTTTTTTCATAATTAATAATCATTTCCGTAATATATTGGCGAAACTCAAAATTATTTTCAATAAAATATCTCGTAATTACATTAATATATTTATAAGTTACTTCTAACATGGTATAAAACATACAAAGAAAGTGTCCCCATTCATCGGGAGTATACTTGTGATGGCAAATCGTATTTCGCCCACAGTAAGCTTTAACAAAAGGTAGGATTTCTTTTTCGGTTTTTAAAACCGTTTCGGGATGCATCGCATCCCCATATTTATAGTAATAATCAGAATCATCTTTTTGTTTTAGCATTTGGTCAAAACACTCTTGTCTTTTACTATCCACTTGGGTTTCTAAGATATCTAAAATCCGGTAGGACTTGGCAAGCCCCGCTTCTTCCACATTTTTCTCCGTATAAGTAAGAGGAGCAACCAAACTTGTTAAATATCTTAGGTAAGCTTCTAAAACATTTATTCTTTCCACTAAAACAGTTTTAGCTTTCGTTAAATCTTCTAAAATACTAAAAATATCTTTTTCTAAAGTGGCGAAAACCGGATCACTACTTTTTTTGGCAAATGATAAAGCCATATCCAGTAAATCAATTCTTTTGCGAATGTCTTCTTCTCCTAAGTCAGGTTTCGCTTCTTCGTATATTCCCACCACTTGGTAATAAAGTGTATCTTTAAATTCCTGAGGCATCCAAAGTCCCTCCTTCCTCAGTCATTTTTTGCACTGCTTGAAAATAATAAATATGAAAAAATCTTTCATCTAAAAAAGCATATTTTTGGGGTTCAACTTCTTTTAATATTCCCATCTTTTTCATTAAATTAAGTAAATATTCACTATCTATTTCCAAATTATTTAAAGAAGCATAGGCATTAAAAGTTTCGACTACTTTAAAATAACTTGTCGGCTGATTACTTTTCCAATCACTTTTCTTCACTGTATCCATTACTAAATAAAGTAAAGCATCATTAATATAATCAGCATATTTTTCCTTCTTTTCTTTCTTTTCTCTTTCAATAATAGCTTCTAAGTATACTTCGGCAAGTTCTTGTAAATCACTGGGAACAACTTTACCACATTCAATAATCGCAATAAAGTTTTTTAACATAATTGGATGAATAGCAATCTTCGTTAACTCAGGATTAGACTTAAAAGCTTCTTTAATTTTTTCTACCGCTTCTTTTTTCGAATTACCTTCGATAAAAGCGTCAATATCTTGTTCCGTCATCCCGGCAATTAAATAAGTATGACAATTATTCATAATGGATACTTCATCATTATCGCGGTCAGTAACAATAACTTTTAAATTCTTTAAATTAGGACGATTAATAAATTCTTCTAAATAATCTAAAAATTGTTTTTTTAAATTATAATCAATGATACTAATTTCATTTACCCCATCTATATATAAATTTATTTTATTATTTTCGAGTAAATATTTAACAACATCGATATCACTTTCTTCTAAATTTAATTTATGACAGATTAAAGTTTCCATGGTAATCATATCTTCCACCGTAATTAAACTAATGACCACTGGTAATTTTTTAAAATATTCATAATTTAAAGCATCAATATATTCTAAGTATTCTAAAGTAGTTGTTTTTCCTACTCCCGCATAACCAATTAATTTAATTTTCTTTAAATCTTCATTTTGATTAATATCTAAAAACGAACAATATTTTTCTTCTTCTAAAGCAAAGTTATCACTTAACTCATAAGTTTTATGGGGAATAACACTAGATGGAATATATAAAAAATTAACTTTACTTTCATAATTAGTAATAATTTGTTGAAGATATTTATCTTTATTTATTTTTTTATAAGCATATAACTCCATCAGTTCTTTCGCTACTAAATTAGCTAGTTCCACGTAAGCTATGAAAAGTTTACTAATATAATTCCAATAAATATTTAAAGGAATACTTGGCGTAACTTGACTTGCCAAAATACTCAAATAAAAACTAAAGACAAACGGGATTTCACTTTTTTTCGGAAGCTTTAATAGAAGAGCATCAACAAAAACTAAATCCTGATGAAACTCGCCATTTACTTTAGGGAAAGCTAAAGCCTTGGTTTGTTCGCCTAAAAATTTTAATGACTTTAACATTTTTATTTGGTTATCTAAATCTTGGCTGTCAAGCGGTGCCATTTTTTTAAGTTCATAAACAATATCTAAGATTGCTCCCAGATTAGCTACTTTCTGAAAGTCAAGTCTTCCCTCTTCACTAATAACCCGGGATAATTCATTTTGCAAAGCCAAAATTGGGGGACGATCCCCATAAACCGTCAACAAATGGACAAAAGCGGCAATCTTCTTTTTTAATTTTTCATGATTATCATCTTTATTATCAATACTGTAATACTCCCTAGCGATAATTCCTTCAATATATTTAGCTAATAATAAATTACTATTCATAACTTCACCACCTAAATTATACCATGCCCTAAGCAAAATAGGCTTATTTTTAAATAATTTTTTTAATTTCTTTATATAAGGGGCTAAAAAAAAGATACCCCCATATTTTTAAATTAGCATTTATGTACTATAATTAGATTGGTGATGGAAATGACTGATGCTACTTGCCACCGACATATTAAACGGGGCACTAAAAATAAAGAACTTTTAATTAAGCGTTTAAATCGCATCGATGGGCAAATTAAAGGCATTAAAAAAATGCTTAATGAAGATATTTATTGTAATAATATTTTAATGGAATTAGTCGCGGTGGAAAAAGCTCTTCAAAATGTAACTAATATTATTTTAGAAGACCATTTATATAATTGTGTAGCTAGTGATTTAGAAAAAGGTAATACTGAGGTTATTGAAGAAATAATCAGTTTATTTAAAAGATTTAATAAATAAGAAAGGACTTGATAATATGGAAAAAATAGTAATGAAGGTTGAAGGTATGGTATGTAAGGGTTGTGAAAATCGAGTTAAAAATGCTTTAGAAAATATTAAGGGCGTTCATAAAGTTAAAGCTAATCATGAAACCGGATTAGTTACCCTAGCTTTGAAAGAAGAAGTTGATTTAAAAATCCTTGAAGAAGCAATTACTAACCTTGGTTTTGAGGTCAAAGCTAATTAAATGGCAAAAATAATTTTAAAAATTGAGGGCATGACTTGTTCGGCTTGTTCTAATCATGTCGAAAAATATTTAAGTAAGCAAAAAGGCATAATTGATGTTTCCGTCAATTTAGTTTTAGGGCAAGCCCTAATATATTATGAAGATAACATTACATTAAAAGACTTAGAAAAATATATTAATGACTCAGGCTATAAATATGCGGGAATTTATGATGAATTAGAAGAAACTAAAAAAGATAATAGTCTTATCTATTTAATCATATTGGGAATCATTCTAGCTATATTTATGTTTTTAAATATGCACTTTATGACTTTTACCATGGCGATGGTTAGTTTTCTTCTTAGTCTTATCTACTTATTTTATGGATGCGATATATTAATTAAAGGCTTTAAAAATTTATTTTTAAAAGCTCCTAATATGGATAGTTTAGTAACCTTGGGGGTTACAGTCAGTTTTATTTATAGTTTAGTTAATTTAATTCTTTTAAAACTCGGGCATGATATAAATCATAATCTTTATTTTGAATCAGTATGTATGATTATTTATTTTCTTAAATTAGGAAGATATATAGATAAAAATAGTAAAGAAAAAACTAAAGAAGCTCTTAAAGAATTAGTCCAAGTTACCCCTTCAAGTGCTATTCTAAAAAAAGGTCATGAAGAAATCGAAGTAACGATTGATGAGGTGCAAGTTAACGATATTTTAATTGTTAAACCGGGCATGAAAGTCGCGGTTGATGGACAAATTATTGAGGGAAGTGCCCACTTTGATGAGTCCTTTATTACAGGCGAAGCAAGACCGGTTAAAAAGAGTGTTAATGATAATATTATGGCGGGGTCAATAAACTATGATGGCATCGTTTTATATAAAGCTCTTAAAATTGGGGTTAAATCAACCATATCGGAAATGATTCATTTAGTTTTAGAAGCTAGTAATTCTAAACCTCCCATCTCCAGATTAGCTGATAAAGTCAGTTCTTATTTTGTCCCTAGTATTTTAATTATTGCCCTTTTAACATTTATCACTTATTTAATAAAGGGATTTAGTTTTAATATCGCCCTTATTCATCTAGTAACGGTTTTAGTGGTTGCCTGTCCTTGTGCTTTAGGACTGGCTACTCCCCTTGCTATCGTGGTTGCTCTTGGTACCGCGGCCAAACATAGACTTTTAATAAAATCGAGTGAAACTTTAGAAATCGCAGCTCATCTTGATACTATCATCTTTGATAAAACCGGAACCCTGACCTACGGGAAACTGAGGGTCAGTAAAATATATAACTATTCTTCTTATAAACAAGATGACCTTTTAAATTTGGTAGCTAATCTTGAAAGTAATTCCACCCACCCAATTGCCAAGGCTTTTAGCACCTATAAACACGAGGATTTAAAAATAAAAGACTATCAAGAATTAGCTGGGATTGGCTTGTCTGCTAAAATAAATGGTAAACAATATTATTTAGGGAATGCCAAAATATTAAAAAATATTGCTAACCCGTATAAAACCGATGCTGATAATTTAACATTAAATGGTAATAGTATTATTTATGTTGTTGAAAATCAAAAAATAATTGGTCTTATTGGGATTAAAGATATTATTAGAAAAGATGCGAAAAAAACGATTAAAGACATTAAAAATGCGGGACTTCAAGTTTTCATGTTAACTGGCGATAATGAAAATACTGCTCAAAGAATAAGTGAAGAACTGGATATAGATAATGTTTTAGCTAATGTAATGCCGAAAGATAAAACCGAATTTATCAAAGATTTACAAAAGAAAGGACATACGGTTGCCATGGTTGGCGATGGCATAAATGATGCTCCAGCTCTTACCACGGCAGATATTGGGATGAGTTTACAAGGAAGCACGGACATTGCCACCAATACTGCGAATGTAATTATTACCGGGGATAAATTAACTCCCATTGTTACTTTCTTAAATCTTAGTCATAAGACTTTAAGAAATATTAAACAAAATTTATTCTGGGCTTTCTTTTATAATATTTTAATGATTCCCCTAGCCATGGGACTATTTAAAAATTGGGGCTTAGAAATCAGCCCCATGTTTGCGAGTATGGCGATGATGTTATCTAGTCTATGTGTTGTATTTAATGCTTTAAGACTTAAAAAATAAGGAGTCAATTTATCTTGACTCCCGATCATAATCTGTTTTTATTCTAATTCTTTCTAATTTTCTTTCTTCCACATCAGTTCCCACGGCATAAAAATAATTATCACCCATCGTTGTATAATCATCTATTAAGTTGCCTTCATTAAGTTTAGCTTTAAAATCTTTTATAAGCTTTAACTTCGCTTCGCGGTTCTTATCATAAATATTACCATACACGCCCACAATAATTCGATTACGGTAGGTATTATGAAGATTCTCCCAACCAAAAATATAAGAAGCTTTTGCTGGATTTTGGGTAATATAAGTAGAGATTATATCTCTTGGAATTTCCTTGTATTGATTTTTACCTAAAACTTGTTTAACTAAAATTGGTTTATTTCCACTAATTCTAACATTACCATTAATAACCCGATTTTGAAATTCTGAATCTGGCAATGATTGACTGGCTGGAGTTATTAACATTGTTTTAAAGGGTTTAACAATAGTATCATACCCCCCTTTGCCAATCTCAGCACAATCAGCATAAGCAAAATGTAATTCCATAGCATCTAAAAAATAAGCATAATTTTTAGCTATTTGTTGTCTTTCATTAAGCCAAGCCGTGAAATCAGTAACAAATTCTTCTGATTGTAAATCTATGCTTTTAATTCCTGTTGCTAACTTATATTGTTCAATTAAATCTTTTAGGTATTGTTCCATTCTTCTTCCCCCCTTTTCCTCCAATATAGCTTGCTATTCTAGCACAATATATTACTATTGTCAAATTTATTACAAGCAAAAAAGAACTCTAAAAAAGTTCTTTTTTGCTTATAATAAACCAACTAAACTTAAATTCATGGCATCTTCATTTAATAATTTAGCTAATTCTATTTTATTAGGATATTTATCAATTCTTTCTCTTATACTAGCTACTGTATCACAAAACATTGTAGGATTAGCGATAATAATTTCATATAAATTAGTAACCCCTATTTCTAAAAATAAATTTAAAATATCCATAATTTTTTCTGGATCATATATAAATATATCCTTATTTACCTCATAATTACTTATAGCTTTTTCAATATTACTTATTTGTTCATCATTAATATTATAGTTTTTTAAATAATTCATCGTTTTTTACCCCCTTCCAAAACTTGTTCTTTAATAGCTTGGAAAGAATCTTCATCTAAAAAGGAATTTCTTACAATCGAGGTCATTAACATTTCTTTATTTAAAGTACCATATATATTTTTTAAAACTGTGGCATTATGTAATACTTTATATCTTGATATAATTCTATTGGCAAATAAATAAACAAATTCATTTTTTCTTTCTATTAAAGTATCATTTTGTCTAATTAAATCTTTTACCGTATTATTTTCTTCTAATTCCTTAATTAAATCATCTTCTAAGATACTAGCATCAATATAACCAAATAAATTATTTTTTCCATTATCAGTTATATTTTTATCATATTCATCATATTTACTTATATTTTCCGAATACCAATCAGAAACAAAATTAGTACTAATATATTCCGCCATTTTTTCTTTACTAGAAGTTATACTCTTATCTTGAGCCGTAATTATCGCGGGATTTCCTTTACCTGCTAAAACATTAGAAAAAAACTCATTATAAAAATCTAAATAACCCATCTTTTGTAATTTATTGGCTAATATAGCATATTCACTTATTGGTTTACTAGTTAAAGAAGTTAAATATCTTTTAAAATAATTTCTTATTGATTGATTATATAAATTTTTATTTTTACTATTTCTTTGAAATTCATCATTTCTCACAATTTTTTTATCTAATTCTAAAAATTCTTTTGTCATAGGTGGTTCTAATAAACCAAGTTCAATCCCTAAATTTATTTTATCTTCAATATTGCCTCGAACTAAGCAAGATCCAGTTAAACCTGATAAATTATTTAATTTATACAATCTAGCTACTTCCAAATTATTCTTTAAAGTCTGTACGGGAAGAGTTTTTAATTCTAAGTTAGCCCCAAGAGAATCTAAATCAACACTATCGGCAAATAAATCACGATTATCTTTTAAAGTTTTTATATTATCTTCAAATTCATCATAATTAACAGTATGACAAGTAGTATATAAACTCTTAGTTTCTTTCTTTTCCCCAATTTCCGTTATTATCCTAATTCGTCCATTTTGATTAACATTAGAATTTTCTTTTTTAATCCATACACTTGCTAAATAATCTTCAAAATAGGCATCCATATCTTGAGAATGATTATTACGAATTTTATGATATATATCATTTTTAATATAATCAGCATCCCCATATAAAGATACTTTTAATAAAGCTGTTCTTTTAAACTTATTAATTAGATTTTCCTCTTTAAAAAATTGGAGTATTTTCCTCGTATTATCTAATTTAATATTATTTACTATTTCTTCTTGATATGTATTTAATAAACTATTAAAATATCGCATAGAACTAGAAGGTAAATATTCTTGATATAAATTTATCACATCATTAAAATTAACTTGTTCTTTTTCTTCCTCATTACTTAAATTTTTAGTTTGATAAAACATTTCTAAAAGTTCTCGAGCATCATCTGGAGGCATATTCATTAAATCAAGTTCTTCATAAAATGTTGCAAACATATCACTTGTAACCGCTTCATTAGGTTGGTTACCAACCAAAATATTTCGCAAATTTTTTAAATTGGTTACTTTTTTCTCTAGTTCCTCAGTACTTCGTAACTTATGATTAACAACACTATGCCCAATTGTTTCTAAATTCCCTAAAAAATCTTGAAGCACACTAATTTGCGAGTCAGCTAAAAGCAATTCACCCTTGGTTAAATCTTCTTTTTTTCTTACTAATAATGCCAACTGAACATCTGAAATAATTTTAATATATTTATTTATATCATATCTATAACTTTTAAGTAATTGCAGAGCATCATTAAAATCATAAGTTATCAACAAGTCTTCATTATTAACTACTTTTTCACATTTCCTAATAATAGCCAGTTGTTCATTTATTTGTTCTTGATCTTTTTTATTAGCTTCAATTATTTGCTCTAAATCTTTTTGTAAATCAGCTATTTTTTTATCTAATATATCTATTGCTGGCATATTATATCTCCCACTTTTCGAGTAAACTTAAAGTCTCTAAATAAAAAGTAAAATCATTTATTCGCTTTGCAAAATTATCCACGAAAGTCTTTCGATCAATTCCTAAATCAAAAGCTAATATATCAACATCAACATTTTTCGTTTGAATAAGTCGAAAAATATTATCTCTTATCCTATAAAATAAATTATTTAACTTCTCTTCCATTTTTTATCACCTTCGCCCACATTTAGATTTTCTTGCTTAATTATTTCATCTCTAATCATTAATTGGATACCTAATTGTTGAGGATCATCTTTTTCAATAGCACTCATTTGCCGGATAATTTGATCACGATATTCTTTTATAACTTGATTAGTATCAGCTTGAATCGTATTAGGATTTAATAATGAAGCAGTTAATATCATTATTTTATCATCAGCTTTCAATTTAATATAGGAAGCTATTATTTTATCATCTCTGATTGCCAAAACTGGTTTACCACAATTATCTTTAAATTTTTTATCATAAATTTTAAGTTGCTTTATATTATTCTTATTTAAATCATTATTTCCATTTTCCAAAGTAATTAAAAGATCTCTTAAAAAGCCGTTTTTAAGAATTTCCTCAGGAATAATCGGATTCATAATTCGGTCAGTTAGGAAGAAAACTTTTTCTTGATTAGCCATATTTAATTCTTCTTCCGTTTGGGCTATTTTATTATTATATTCTCTTAATTTAGAACCTAAATAAGCAAACTCATTAACATAAGCCAGCATATAATCTATATCTTCTTTATTAGCATAATTACTAGCAACTAAATTATTAATAATTTTATCTATTTCTTCTTTAGCATCAAATAATTTAAGTGCATAAATTCGTGCTACAACAGTTTCATATTGATCCTTAATTTCTTCTTGAAGTAATTCATTCGTTAGTGAGGTATAAGTCCGATAAAATTCTATTTCATAAGGAGTCATACTATTTATTATTACATAGTATTTATTAATTAAATCCTTGATTTGCTCTTTTACTTGTTCATAATAAGCATTATGTTTATCAAAATCTTCTTTATAATTTTTACTTTCCTCTTTAAAGTCATCTAAAAATTCTACTTCAACTTGCCATTCATCTTTTGTTTCTTTTTTCTTATCTTCCTTTTTTAGAGTTTTGATTATAGGATACATTAAAATAGCATTACATGCCATAGCTCCGAGTTTATGCTTTGCACATAACTCACTAATAAGTGCCGGCTTAAATGATTCCTCCAAGATTAAATTTTGATAATCATCCTGCGTAGCTTGTAAAACCTTTCTTTCTTCTTCTAACTGCTCTTTTAAGTTAGAGCAATTCTTTACTTTATCACTAGCTAATACTTCCTTAAAAGTTCTAATAGCGACCGCATTATCAAGGTTTTTAAAGGATTTAAATCTTTCTAATATAGAAAGCTTTCTTTCTAAACTACCATCTAATTCTAAAATACTTTCTTTATGTAAAAGTAAAAACTCAATATCATTTCCCTTATGTTCTAATATTTTATTTACTCGCTCTAAATTTTTTATTTGCATAATAATATCATTTTGTTTTTCTAAATTATTATCCAAATCTTGTTTCACAAGCGAAATAAAATTAAGCCAATGTTGCTTTATAACTGGTAAATCTTTTTCAAATTTGGCACTTGGCATTTTTATTGTCCTTCCTTTCTACCCGAACAATTCTTAATATAAGGACAAATTGCATATATCTATCCTATCTTATGTTCTAATTTAGTATAACATAATAAAAAATAAGAGTAAATAAAAATAAATTTTTAAGGACAAGCCAAACTGTAAAAATATTAAAAATTATCATTCATTAAAAAGGTAAAAATATTAAGATGCTTAATTCCCTTTTGGGAATAATCTTCTTTGTTAGTACTTATAACATATTTTGGATAATTATCACTTATATTAGCAAAAGCTTTAAATTCCCTATTTCTAGTTTCTTCATTACTTAAATCATAACAAGCTTGAATATATTTAACACTTTTATCTTTCGAAGCGATAAAATCTATTTCCCCTTCCTTAGTTTTGCCAATATAAACATCATGCCCTTTTTTAATTAATTCATTATAAATTAAGTTTTCAAAAGCTTGGGAATAATTAATTTCTTTATTATTAGTTTTAATTTTTTTAACCTCTAAATCGGTGGCATAAAATTTATTTAATGTTTTTAAAGTCATTTTTTTATTTACATCATACTTATAAACTTTATTAATAATAAAGGTTGAGCATAGAGCTTCTATATATTTATATAACGTGTCAGTTGCTACTTTATTTCCATTTTTAGTTAAATAATCTAAGACATTAGTCGCGGAAAATTCCCTTGTTTCTGTTTCTAAAATATACTCTAAAATTTTATTAAATGAAGTAATATCAGTTATCCCCAGTCTATCTACCACATCTTTAAGAAGAATAGAGTCATAAACATCCCGAATATAGTTTTCTTTAGCATCATTACTGGTAAAAATAAACCTTTGAGGTAATGTTCCCCATTCAAAGATATCTAAAAGTAAGTCAAAATAGTTTTCTGGTTTCGTATTGGTTATTTCCACCACTTCTTTAAATGATAAGGGATTAATTCTAAAGCTCACATATCTTCCCGATAAATCGGTCGATAATTCTAAAAAAGTCATTTTACTATTTGACCCCGTAATAAAAATACTAAATTGATCGGTAATCCTTAAAGAATTAATGGCTTTTTCAAATTCTTTTACTTTTTGGACTTCATCTAAAAACACATAATAAGTATCTTTATCTTTTACTAAACTCTTAATATAATTATTTAATTCTATAGCATTTGTTATATTAGCATATTCTAAAGATTCAAAATTAATATATATTATATGATTATCTTTAACTCCTGTTTCTTTTATCTCCTCGATTATTTGTTGTAATATTACCGATTTACCACTTCTTCTTAATCTCCATAAAATCTTTAATTTTATTTAGATAATAACTCCGTTTTAACATAGTTTTCACCTTCACTAATACCACTATATAACAAAACTATTTAAATAAAAAGTTTTTTGGTTCGATTGGAAAAACTTTTTATTTTTTACTTTTTTTTGGTTGAATTAGAAAAACTTTGCTATACCCCCATTGAAGATTTTTGCCACTTACGGCAATTTTCTTCAATGGTTTACCTTTTTTATCGCTAGGAATTAAAATCCGAAAATAGTAATAAAATTATAAATCTAAGCTATTTTGATTTAATAAAAATTCTTGTATTCCAATTACTAATATCCCCTCTTCGGTATACCAGTGCTTCATATTATCTTTGACAACAATTATTTTTTTAAAATTATCATTTATATTCATTAAAGGGCGTTCTTCCTGTATTGTCTTTTCTCTAGTTTCTAAAATTAATGCTGATTGGATATAGTATCTTTTGTTACCTAAATTACACACAAAATCAACTTCCAATTGTTTTCTATTTTGTCCACTTTCCCTAACTTCAACTACCCCAACATCTACATTATAACCTCGGACGATTAATTCATTATAAATTATATTTTCCATAATATGATTTTCTTCTTGTTGCCGAAAATTTAGACGGGCATTACGAAGCCCAATATCCGTAAAATAATATTTTCGAGGAGTTTGAATATATTTTTTTAATTTAATATTGTATCTATTAGATTTACCAACAATAAAAGAATCTTCAATATGCTTTATATAAGAATTTACCGTATTTAAAGAAATTTCTTTTTCACCATTACTAACAAATGTATTATAGATTTTTTGGGAATTAGTAAGTGAGCCCACTGAGGATGCTAAAATATTAATAATAGAATCTATAATATCAAATCTTTGGATATTATTACGCTCAATTATATCCTTTATATAAGTTTGTTCAAATAAATTTTTTAAATATTTAGATTTTTCTTCATCAGTTTTTTTTGGATAAAATCAAGGGTAATCCTCCATATAATATGTATTCATTCCAAGCATCTACTTTATCAACATTAAATGCATTGACATATTCTGAAAAAGAAAGTGGAAATACTTTTATTTCATCTCCCCTCCCTCGAAATTCCGTAATAACATCAGATGATAAAAATTTGGAATTACTACCCGTTACATAAACATCAAGATTTTTTTCATATAAGAAACCATTGAGTACAGATTCAAAGTTATTCACTAATTGAATTTCATCTAATAATATATAATACATACCCTTATCTTTTATTTGCGATTTGATATAAAGATTCAATTCATGAGGATCTAAGTATTTACTATTTTCTTCTTTATCTAACTCCAATTTGATAATATGATTTTCTTTTACACCACTTTCGAGTAAATAATTTTTATATAATGGGTCTAATAAATAAGATTTACCGCATCTTCTAATACCAGTTATTACTTTGATTAATCCATTTTCTTTTCGATCTATTAATCGATTTAAATAAATATCTCTTTTTATTTTTTTCATAGTTAGCCTCTATTGAAGATTTTTGCCTTTTCCGGCATTTTTCTTCAATAACATTATATAATTTTTTGTACATTTTTACAATATATTTCATTGAAGATTTTTGCCACTTACGGCAATTTTCTTCAATGAGGATTAAAGCTAATAAAAAAAGTATCACACTAGTTTTTAAAAAAAGAACTCTGTAATACTTTTTAATAAATTCCAATATTTATTTCTTTTCGATTTTTTCTTTGCCACCCATATAAGGTTGTAATGCTTTAGGAATTAAAATACTTCCATCTTCTTGATAATTATTTTCAATTAAAGCAATTAAGCCTCTTGGTGAAGCGACTACAGTATTATTTAAAGTAGCCAAGTATTGATTGCCATTTTCCGTTTTCATTCTAATTCCTAATCTTCTGGCTTGAGCATCGCCTAAAGTTGAGCAAGAACCAACTTCAAAATATTTTTTTTGTCTTGGACTCCAAGCTTCTACATCACATGACTTAACCTTTAAATCAGCTAAATCACCACTGCAACATTCAAGTTGGCGAACAGGAATATCTAAACTCCGGAAAAATTCCACAGTAAACTTCCACATCTTATTATACCAATCCATTGCCTCCTCAGGCTTACATAAAACAACCATTTCTTGTTTTTCAAATTGATGAACTCGATATAAGCCTCTTTCCTCAATTCCATGTGAACCTACTTCTTTACGAAAACATGGAGAATAAGAAGTCATACTAATAGGTAATTCTTGTTCATTTATAAGTTGTCCTTTAAATTTACCAATCATTGAATGTTCTGAGGTACCAATTAAATATAAATCTTCACCTTCTATTTTATACATCATGTTTTCCATTTCGGTAAATGACATAACTCCGGTTACAACATCACTTCTAATCATAAAAGGCGGAATACAATAAGTAAATCCTTTACCTATCATAAAGTCCCTAGCATAAGCAATGATTGCTTCATGAAGCCTTGCAATATCACCTATTAAATAGTAAAAACCATTGCCACTAGTTCGCCCAGCACTATCTTTATCCAAACCATTTAATGCGGCACAAATATCAGCATGATGTGGGATTTCATAATCAGGAACCAATGGTTCACCAAAACGCTCTACTTCCACATTTTCGGTATCATCTTTTCCTATTGGTACAGACCCATCAATAATATTAGGAATAACCATCATTCTTTTTTTAATTTCTACTTCTAAATTTTCTTCTTTAACAGCTAATTCTTCAATCTTACTATTAATTTCACTTACTTCTTTTTTTATTTTTTCGGCATCATTCTTTTTGCCATCCCGCATTAATGCCCCGATTTGGTTACTCAAATCATTACGTTTAGCCCGCAAATCATCGGCTTCCTTTTTATATTCCCGATAAGTTTTATCATACTCATATACTTCATCAACTAGTCCCAATTTTTCATCTTGAAACTTTTTCTTAATATTTTCCTTGACTAAATCACTATTTTCTCTTATTAATTTAATATCTATCATATTCTCACCTTCCTAAAAATAAAAAGGATGGTACGTCAAGGAGTGCTTAAACACGGTACCATCCTTTATTTAACTTTCTTTTATAACGAGGTCATCCCCGAGGTTTATTAAACCTAACTCCAAAGGTAGATTCATTATTATAATTTTATTAGTTTCCACCACCCACTAACTCTCTATATAAAATTATTAATAATTACTTATCCTTTATCTTCGTTGATAAACCTAATATATCATAAATTTTCTAAAACTACAATAACGAATTTTACACAGTTTTTTCCTTTTCTTTGGCAAATAATTCCGCCATAGTTTCACTATTTTTAGTTAATCTTTTAATTGTTAATTCCTCAGCTTTATTATTAGCTAATCTTAAATTATTTTCACTTGATAATAACGCTTCTTTCGTTTTTTGTAAATGATCAATTGTTTTATCTATTTCTTCCACAGCTTTTTTAAATTTCTCACTAGCTAAGCGATAATTGCGCCCAAAGCCTTCTTTAAAAGCATTCATATTTTCTTCAAAATGCGAAATATCAATGTTTTGATTGCGAACTATTTGTAATTCTTTTTTATAACCTAAAGAATTTAAAGCCATCCCCCGAAGTAAAGTTATCAAAGGAATAAAAAACTGAGGACGAATCACATACATCTTTGGATATTTATGGGATACATCAACAATCCCTGCATTATAATATTCATTATCAATTTCCAAAAGTGAAACTAATACAGCATATTCACAATTTTTTTCTTTACGATCTTTATCTAATTCCTTAAAAAAGTCTTCATTCTTATGCTTAGTTGAAGTTTCATCAGCTTCATTTTTCATTTCAAACATAATAGAAACAATTTCGGTATCTTCATCATCAAAATCTCGAAAAATAAAATCCCCTTTTGAACCTGTTTTAATATCATTATCTTTTTCAAAATAAGCATTTTTAAATAAAGGTCTTAACCGGTTAAATTCTAAATTACAATGTTGTTCTAAAGATTCGCCAATCATTTTGGTCGATTGCTTAGCTTTATAATCTTTATAATAAGCTATTTGTTCTTCTTTAGTCCGAAGTTTTTCTTCATACCCTTCCTTTAAATTTTTTTCTTTTAACAAATATTCTTTTTTATCTAATTCAATCTTATTATTTAAATCATTAATCTTTTGTTCTTTTTCTGTAATTACATTTTTTATTTCTAATTCATTTTCAGTAGCTATAAGTTTTAATTTATTATTTAAATCATTGATAGTATTAACTTTTTCTTCGATAGCATTTTTAATGGCTAATTCTTGTTCTTTAACTTGCATATCTAAATTATATTTTAAATCTTTAATTAAAAGATCTTTTTGATTTAGCTTTTCTTCATTTTCTTTAAGTAAATTCGCCTCGGCTAATTTAACAGCATTACTAACACTATTTTCATACTTTTCTTCTAATGCTTTTACTTCTTTCGTAAATTCCTTATTTCTAACTTGCTTTAATATAGAATCATAATTTGATTCACTAATTTGAAAAACTGTCCCACATTCAGGGCATTTTATTTCATCCATTTTTATCTACGTCCTTTCATAATAAATTATTTTAATCAAGAGTCCTTTAAAAATCAATATTATTATGTTATAATTTATTCATGCCTCCGTAGCTCAGTTGGATAGAGCACATGCTTCCGGAGCATGGTGTCACGAGTTCGAATCTTGTCGGGGGCACCAGTGACGTTTCTGTTCGAACTTTTATAGTTTGAACTTAACATATAATCAATCCATTTGGATTGATTTTTTTAATAAAAATTCCCCAAGGTTATTTTGATACTTCTGTCAAAATACCTAGGGGGTTAGTTATTTTGTCATAAATTAAAAGCAATACAATTTACCAATATTAGATACTATTTTAGTTATTTTATGATACAATATTATTAGCACTAAAAATTGGTCAGACATGTCTGACTATTTCAGAAAGGAGTGAAATTATGTTAGAAAAAAATAATGCAGAAATGATTCAAGAAATTAAAGATGTTATTTTGAGTAGTAGAACAAAAGTAGCTTATGAAGTAAATAATACTATGTTATATGCATATTGGAATGTTGGAAGAATTATTGTTGAAAATGAAC
>CANQCI010000025.1 GCA_947589675.1 uncultured Bacilli bacterium
AAAATTTTTCTTAAAAAAGTTATATAATTAAAGGAAAAGATAGATTTATTCATCTATCTCTTGACTGAACTGTAACATTCATAACATCATTTTTAGTTATGATAAATAATTTACTTTTTTTATAAAAAGCATAGAAAACATCACTAATATTTAAATTATGTTTTTTTAATTCATTTTGTAACCATATTTCATTTTTATGAATATATTTTAAGGCTTTCTTTTGGGAAGTTCCATCTAGTATTAAAGGCATAGGATAACTACTTTTAAGCCGAAAAGGATTATATTTAAAAATAGATAATTTACCATTAGGTTCTAAGAAAGCATATTCAACCATTTCAATATCTTTAATTTCATTTTGTCTTAAACTAATAAGTAAATCATCTAAAGTATATCTTTGTTTAATCATTTCCTTATAATTTATCTTGCCATTACAAATAATTAAGGATGGTTTACCATCAAAGATAGTGCGAAATGTCCGAGATTTAATAGCAATATATCCAAATAAAACTTCTAAAACTACTAAAATACCTATTGGTAATATCGTTAAATAAATTGGGTCTTTGATATTTTCAATACTTATGGCGACAAGCTCAGCAATAAGTATAGACACAATTAAATCAATGACCCCAAGTTGCCCGACTTCTCTTTTGCCCATAATTCGATAAGCAAGGGTTACAAAAAAATAAAAAAAGACTGTTCTAAATATCGCTGTAAATAATTCCATTTATCTTCACCACTTATATTATGGTATATTTCATATTTTTTTAAACATTTACATACTATTTACTAGGTGGTTTTGTGAAATTATTAAAATATGTGGGCTTTTATTTACTATTTTTAGTTCTTATTACTTTCTTATGTAGTTTTCTTAATCTAATGGGTGTTAATTCAACCATAACTAATTTAATCTTATTTATTTATAATATTATCTTATTTTTAATTTATGGTTATAAAAATGGTATTAAAAGTAAAGAAAAAGGATATTTAGCTGGTTTAAAAATAGCTCTTATTTTATTACTTATATTATTTATAACTAACTTTATTTTAACCAAAGTTATTTTTAAAACTTCAACTATTGTTTATTATATTATCTTAACTTTAACAGGAGTCTTCGGGGGTATGTTAGGTATCAGTCATAAAAAAGAAGATAATTAATTTACAATAATAAAATTGTAAGTATTATCTTCTAATTTAACAATATAACTTGCTTCATTATAGTATTCTTTTGTTACTGGGTTAGCTTGCCGATCTAAATAACTATGTTCATATAAATTTTTTAAAGATACCGAATTACCACTGCAAACCTTGTCATTATAGCATTGTTTAGTTTTTTCAATAATATATTTTTTACTTACTAATAGTAAATTATCATTATGTTTTTTAATGACTTTATAACTCGTCGTTCCAGCAATAAGACCAATACAAATAATAAAAGTTAAAGCAACCATTACTTTGCTAAAAATATCATTTTTCTTATTCATTCTTTTCTCCATAATAATTTTGCTTAAATTCTTCTTTAAATTCTTCTAAAGTATGATTTTTAATATTTTCTCTAATCTTACCCATTAAAGTATGTAAAAAATAAATATTATGAATTGATAAAAGTCTGGCTCCAAAGGTTTCTTTAGCATTAATTAAATGTCTGATATAAGCCTTGGTATAGTGCTTACAAAGATAGCAATCACATTCAGCATCAATGGGGGTAAAATCTTCTTTATATTGATGATTTTTAATATTTATTTTTCCGTGCCAAGTATAGGCATGACCATGTCTTGCTAATCTGGTTGGTGATACACAATCAAATATATCAATCCCCCGCATGACGTTTTCAATTAAATCAATGGGATCTCCTACCCCCATTAAATAACGTAATTTATCTTCTGGTAAATATTTTGTGGAATATTCCACCATTTTATACATGGTTGGTTTATCTTCCCCCACACTGGTTCCCCCGACAGAATAACCATCAAAATCCATTTTCACTAATTCCTCAGCACAATATTTTCGCAAATCCGGATACTCACCACCTTGCACAATACCAAATAAGAGTTGGTCATTAGCCATCTTTTGGTCTTTTCCCCTTTTTGCCCAACGAAGTGTTCGCTTAACACTTTCTTCTAAATATTCATGAGTACTTGGCCATTTAACACATTCATCAAAACTCATCATAATATCACTACCTAATTTTTGTTGAATTTGAATGGACTTTTCGGGTGTTAATAATAAATTATCGCCATTTAAATGATTTTTAAATTTTACCCCTTCTTCATTAATATCTTTCGGTTTAGCTAAAGAAAAGACTTGATACCCTCCTGAGTCCGTTAAAATGGGACCATCATAATTCATAAATGAATGAAGTCCCCCCGCTTTTGCGACAATATCTTCTCCCGGTTGAAGCCATAAATGATAGGTATTAGCAAGGATGATACCCGAACCCACTTCAACTAATTCCTCGGGAGATAAAGTTTTAACTGTGGCATTAGTTCCCACGGGCATAAACATGGGTGTTTCATAAACTTTGCCATTATAGGTAATTTCTCCTAAACGAGCCATAGACTTAGTATCAGTTTCTTTTAATCTAAATTGTAATTTCATAAGTAACTCCTTAAAACTCTTTAATTATATCACTATAACTTTTATCCGTATAGTTAATATTGCAATTTTAAAAATATATGTTACTTTATTTATAGGTGATTAATTTGACTTACTTTCTAATTTTATTATTTCTTATTTTCGGACTTTATTTCTTATTTAAATTTATCCATATTTATCATAAAATAAAACTTTATTCGCCTACTAAAGTTCTTTGTACAGATAGTATTATAAGAAGAACTTATAATCGAAAATATTATATTTTTATTTATCATGTTAAATTAAAAAAAGAAGAATTTAATCTTCGTGACCAAACTCTTCTTCCCTTTTATCCTAAATTAATTAAAATTAATCAAAATTATTTAATGTATATAGATTTAAATAACCCCGATAATGTTGTAACTCCTTTAGAAGTTCTTTCTTATAAATATTATTTATTAATAGGTCTTATCTTATTAATTATAACTTTTATTTTATAAACATAGCATCACCAAAAGAGAAAAAACGATAATTATGTTTTATAGCATATTCATAAGCTTTTAAAATATGTTCTTTGGTAGCTAAGGCGGAAACTAACATTAAAAGCGTACTTTTAGGTAAATGAAAATTAGTTATTAAACCATCAATAGCTTTAAACTCAAAACCAGGATAAATAAAGATATCCGTATACCCACTGGTTTCTTTAAATTCTGAAAAATTATGCATTACGGTTTCTAAAACCCGAGTCGAAGTAGTCCCAACAGCATATATTTTATGCTGATTTTTTTTAGCTTCATTTAAAGCTTCTGCGGTTTCTTTCGATAAAATATAATATTCACTATGCATTTTATGTTCCAAAATATTTTCTTCTTCCACGGGGCGAAAAGTTCCTAGTCCCACATGAAGGGTTACATAAACAATCTTTATACCTTTATTTTTTAACTCTTGTAATAATTCTTGAGTAAAATGAAGTCCAGCGGTTGGGGCGGCGGCACTTCCAATATTTTTGGCATAAACCGTTTGATAGCGATTTTTATCCGCCAGTTTTTCATGAATATAAGGCGGAAGAGGCATTGTCCCTAACTTATCTAAGATTTCCATAAAAATCCCTTCATAAGCAAACTCAATTAAAACTAATCCTTCGGTTTTCTTCTCTTTAATTGTTCCTTTTAATAACCCATTGCCAAAATTAATAACCGTTCCCACGTGTAACCGTTTAAAAGGTTTAGATAAAGCTTCCCAAATATTTCCTTCGGTATTTTTTAAAAGAAGGATTTCAATTACTGCTTTGGTTTCCTCTTTTTCGCCAATTAAACGAGCGGGAATTACTTTCGTATCATTTAAAACTAAATAATCCCCTTTTTCTAAATAATTGCCAATATTTTTAAATATATCCTCTTTTATCTCCCCATTTTTCTTATTTAAACACAAAAGTTTTGAAGATGCTCGGTCTTTTAAAGGAACTTGAGCTATTAATTCTGGTGGTAAATCATAAGAAAATTCACTTAATTTCATAATACCATCTAATACCAAAGAGGATATTTTTTAGTTATGGCAAGTACTTCATTACTTAAACTAGTAAGTATTTCTTCATCATTGGGATTTTTTAGGGCTTTGGCAATAATTTTGCCGATTTGACCAAAATCTTCTTCTTTTAAACCACGGGAGGTCATTGCTGGGCTACCTAATCTAATGCCACTTGTAATCATTGGTTTTTCTGGGTCATTTGGAATTGTATTTTTATTAACGGTTATATGAATTTTATCTAATAAATTTTGAGCTTCTTTCCCCGTTAAATTACTACTTGATTTAACATCGACTAAAATTAAATGATTGTCGGTTCCCCCAGAAATAATCCGAAACCCTTCTTCTTTTAAAGCCTCAGCTAAAGCTTTAATATTTTTTAACACTTGTTCTTGATAAACTTTAAATTCTGGTTGTAAGGCTTCATAAAAGCATTGGGCTTTCGCCCCAATCACGTGCATTAAAGGGCCACCTTGAATACCTGGGAAAACGGTCTTGGCAATTTTTTTAGCAATTTCTTCATCATTAGTTAATATTAATCCTCCACGTGGACCTCTTAAAGTTTTGTGCGTTGTACTCGTTACCACATCCGCATAAGGAAATGGTGAGGGATGAAGACCAGTTGCCACCAACCCTGCAATATGAGCCATATCCACCATTAAAATAGCTCCAACTTCATCACAAATTTCCCGAAACTTAGCAAAATCAATAATCCGTGAATAGGCACTAGCTCCGGCAATAACCATTTTTGGTTTTTCCGCTAAAACTCTTTTTCGTAAATTTTCATAATCAATCATTTCGGTTTTACTATCAACATCATAATCCACTATTTCGTAATCTTGTCCACTAAAAGACATTGGATGGCCATGGGATAAATGTCCCCCGTTAGCTAAATTCATACCCATGACTTTATCACCTTTATTTAAAAGTGCTCGGTAAACTGCCATATTGGCACTAGAACCAGAATGCGGTTGAACATTTGCATAAAGACAACCAAACAATTTTTTAGCATATTCACAAGCCTTAATTTCAAAAACATCAATGTTTTCACAGCCGCCATAATACCGTTTACCAGGATATCCTTCCGCATATTTATTTGTTAATATACTTCCTTGTAATTTTAATACTTCTTTCGAAACATAATTTTCACTAGCAATTAATTCAATATTTTGTTCTTGTCTTATTCTTTCTTTTAATAAAGCTTCTTCTAAACTTTTATCCATCTAAATTCCTCCTAACTTATATGCATCGACAATATTTTCCATAATCATGGCCACCGTCATCGGACCAACTCCCCCAGGATTGGGCGTGATATAACTCGCTAGCGGAGCAACCTCGGCATAGTCAACATCACCCACAATTTTCCCATCAACTCTTGAAACGCCAACATCAATAACAACTGCCCCTTTTTTCACATATTCTTTTGTAATTAATTTTGGTTTTCCCACGGCGGCAATCAAAATATCAGCCCTTTGACAAATGTCAGCTAAATTTTGGGTATGGGAATGAGCAACCGTTACCGTGGCATTTAAATTAAGCATAGCTAAACTCAAAGGATGCCCCACAATATTCCCTCGCCCCACAATTACCACATGAGCTCCAGCAATTGGAATATCATAATAATTTAATAACGTAATAATTCCCTTTACAGTACAAGGCATTAAACATTTTTTATTTAAATATAAATTATAAGTATTTTCTTTAGTAAAGCCATCAATATCTTTATGAGGATTAATTAATCCACTAACTTTGGCAAAATCAATTTGTTTTGGTACCGGACTTTGTAAAATAATCCCCGTTATATCTTCTTGTTTATTTAATTTATCAATTAACTTTATGACATCTTTTTCTAAAGTATCTTCTTTTAAAATATATTTTTGCACATTGATACCAATCTTGGCACAAGCTTGTTCTTTATTCCGAATATAAATTTGACTAGCTTCATCACTTCCCACTAAAATTATGGCTAAAGTTGCTTTTATTTTTTCTTGCATAATCTGTTCTTGTAACTTTACTAATATTTCATCTCGGACTTTTTTGCCATCTAATAGCATAAATTATTCCTCCTTATTCAAATAACCCACGATAATGACTTATTCCTAAATGGTCATAAGCTTTATCCGTTGCTACTCGTCCACTTCTTGTTCTTTTAATAAAGCCTTCTTGTAATAAAAAAGGTTCTACGACATCTTCAATAGTCGATATTTCTTCCCCAATTGCGGTCGAAATAGTTTCCACCCCCACAGGACCACCATTAAATTTATTGATTAAGGCTTCTAAATATTCAATATCAATTGTATCTAAACCATATTTATCAACATTTAATCTTTCTAAAGCATTTAAGGTGATATTTAAATCTATTTGTCCATCCCCCTCAACTAAAGCAAAATCTCGCACCCGTTTAAATAATCGGTTAGCTATCCGGGGAGTTTTCCGACTTCTTTTAGCTAGCTCCAAAGCTGCATCATCCGTAATAGGCATATCTAAAACTTGACTAGTTCTTTTTACAATATTACTTAATTCTATATCACTATAAAATTCTAATTTATTAATAATCCCAAATCTATCACGTAAAGGACTTGATAAATCTCCACTTCTGGTTGTTGCTCCTACTAAGGTAAAAGGTGGTAAATCAATTTTAATATTCCGACTTTTTCCCTCGCCCCCAATAACAATATCAATCACAAAATCTTCCATTGCGGGATATAAAATTTCTTCAATAAACGAGGGAATACGGTGAATTTCATCAATAAATAAAACATCCCCTGCCTCTAAAGTCGATAATATCGCTGCTAAATCCCCACTTTTTTCAATGGATGGGCCACTGGCGGTTTTAATATTTCGCCCTAATTCATTAGCTATTATATGAGCTAAAGTTGTTTTTCCTAACCCCGGAGGGCCATATAGTAAAACATGGTCTAAAGCTTCATCCCGCATTTTTGCCGCTTTAATAAAAACTTCTAAATTTTTCTTTATTTTTTCTTGCCCTACATATTCTTTTAATGATAAAGGACGAATATTTTTTTCAAAAATATCTTCTGTTTTTTCTTCACCATCAACTAGTCTTTCCATTTAGCTAACCTTCTTTCTTTAACTTAAAGTCCATAAAAAAACATTAATTTTATTATACACGATTATTAAGAAAACCTAAAGTATTTTATTGTAAATGAGCGTTCCATTTTATATTGCCGAACATAATTATTTATAGTATAATTATTTTAGAATTAAAATAGTGAAAAGGGTACAAGTGATACGTTATGTTTAGACAATTTGATTATGAAAATAAACCTGTTGTTGATATCGTAAATGAAATGATACTTGATGCTATAAGTCGTAACGTTTCCGATATACATTTCGATCCAACAGAAAATGAATTAAATGTCCGAATCAGAATTGACGGCGAACTTTTAGAGTACGCTAAAGTACCCAATTTTGTTAAAAAAAATCTTTTAACTAGAATTAAAATTATTTCCGGAATGAATATTACGGAGTCCCGTCTACCTCAAGATGGTGCCATCAAAAACTTAACTGATGATGTCAATCTGGACTTACGGGTTTCATCCCTTCCTATCGTCGATGGTGAAAAAATCGTTATTCGGATTTTGAATTATTCCATGAGTTCAAATGGACTTGAAGGCTTAGGTTTATCTGAGTCTAATTTAGCTAAAATCAATCACTTAATTAAAGTGCCTAATGGGATTATCCTTGTTTCAGGGGCAACCGGAAGTGGGAAATCAACCACCGTTTATTCCATGCTCCAAATTTTAAATACCGTATCCCGCAATATAATTACCGTTGAAGACCCAGTCGAAATGAAAATTCCTGGTATCAACCAAGTTCAAGTTATGAGTGAAATTGGTTTAACATTTGGAAATACCTTAAGAAGTATTTTAAGACAAGACCCTGACGTTATAATGATTGGGGAAATTCGGGATACCGAAACAGCTCGGATTGCTGTGCGGGCTTCTATAACTGGACACTTAGTTTTATCAACAATCCACACCAACAATTCTTTAAATACCATTGAAAGATTACTAGATATGGAAGTTGAAAGATATTTATTAGGTTCGGCTTTAACGGGGATTATATCTCAAAGATTAGTTAAAAGATTATGTCCCAAATGTCGTCAAGCTCGTCCAACAACTGAATATGAAAAAAGTTTATTTAAAAAAGCTTTGAAAAAAGATGTTGATGCCATTTATGCTCCGGTTGGTTGCGACCAATGTATCAATGGTTACTGGGGGCGAATTGCTCTTCATGAAATTTTAGTTATTAATCAAGAAATAAGAGATGCCATTGTTAATAATATTAGAAAAGAAGAATTAAGAGAACTCGTTTATAATCGAAGTGATGTTACGAGCTTATTACAAGATGGTTTAAATAAAGTTATCATGGGACTTACCAGTATTGATGAAATTTTAAGAGTTATTGATGTTGAAGATGACTTTGGCGAAAACGATGAAGATTTAAAAGCGGTTTTAATGGGTAAATATCAAGAAAGTGTTGCGGAAGCCAATGTTATCGAAGCAAGTGCCACCGAAACAACTCCACCAGCATCTACGCCACAAGCTACTCCCGAAGCGACAACTACGCCAGCTACACCAGCTACCCCACCAGTTGAAAGTCTTGGGGATGCTAATTTAGCAACACCTGCTGAACCACAACAAACACCAGTTCAACCAGCCGTGACCGAACAACTTAATCCTGTTGCTCCCGAAGCTCAAGTCGCACCAGCAACACCTCCAGCCCAAGAAGTACCAAATCCGCTTAACACTCCTGCCAATAGCCCCGAAAATTTAACCCAAGCAACGAACCTTTATAATTCGGTTATTAATGAAATTGAAGCATTATAAAACTGTAAGTTTTTTCCTTACAGTTTTATTTTTCGCCTTCTTTTAACATCGAGGTAATAAATATCCCATATCCTGATAAAGGATTATCAATTATGACATGGGTTACTGCCCCAATAATTTTATTATTTTGAATAATTGGTGAACCACTCATCCCTTGAACAATTCCTCCTGTTGCTTCAATTAAATTCTCATCAACTATTTCATAAGTTATATTTTTAACTTTCGCATTTTCATTAATCGCCGTAATATTTATTTTAAATTTTTCCACTTTTTCTCCTGATAAGACAGTATAAATCTCCGCTTCTCCCAATTTAACTTCATTACTTGATGCTACTTCCATTAATTCTTTATTAGGTAAATCCGCCTCATAACTTCCAAATATTCCAAAGCTAGTATTTTTAGTTATATGTCCATATTGGGTATTATAATAAAATTTAGCATTTTTACTTCCGGGAATACCACTGGCACTTTTTTCAATCCCTGTTATATAATTGCGAAAAATCATCCCACTTTTAATTTCCACAATACTATTGGTATTGGCTTCCACAATTTCATGACCTAAAGCACCATATATTTTTGTTTCAGGGTCAATATAAGAAATAGTTCCTATTCCGGTAATCGAATCTTTTACATATAACCCTGTTTTATAAACATCTTCATCTTTTATTAAATTTAAAATGGATTTTCTTTCCTCCCCATTTCGTAAATAGGTAATTTCCACTTGTCCTTCTTCTACTTTATTTTCAATTATTGCGGTTAATTCTTTAATTGTACTTATCTCTTCTCCATCAACCTTAATTATATAATCCCCTGCTCGAAGATTAGGCATCCCTTTATTATATTCGCCATTAATTTGATAAAAACCAATAATCATTATCCCTTTACTATTTACTTCAATCCCTAAAGTTTCGCCACCGGGAATTATATATTGAGAATATGCCCAAACTTGCATTGGAAACAGAAGTAATATTAATATATATAGCCATTTTTTCATAAATTATCACCTTGTTCTTTAATAGTATATCCATAATAAATTATAATAAAAAAACAATAATTGGTTATTTACCAATTATTGCTAATATTGTCTACCAAAATAAATTTTTGTTATAGCTTCTTTTCCACAAACGGGACATTTGCCATCAACTTTTTCATCCGCAATTAAACACCGTGATTTTAAGCCAGTTTCCTCTTTAATTTGGTTTTCACAAGCTTCATCACCACACCAATTGATTTTTATAAAACCTGATTTTGTGGAAGCAATTTTTTTAAATTCTTCATAATCATGAGCTTCATAAATCATTTTATCACGGCGTTCTTTAGCTTTTTCGTATAAATTATGTTGAATAGCATCTAAAGTTTTGGTAATTTCAAGTAGAGCATCTTCAAAAGCAACTGTTATTTTTTCTAAAGTATCTCTTCTAACTAAAGTAACTAACCCTTTTTCTAAATCTCTTTGTCCTAGTTCTAAGCGAATAGGATAGCCTTTAACCTCCGCTGCGGCAAACTTAAAGCCAGGTGTTTTATTACTATTATCTACTTTATAAGTAATACCTTTTTCTTTTAAGTTTTTTTCTAACTCTTTTAACTTATCATCAACATCTCCAATCGGAATAATTATCACTTTCCAAGGAGCAATTTTCGGTGGCAATACTAACCCATTATTATCACTATGCGTCATAATCAAACCACCAATCATCCGAGTTGAAACCCCCCAGCTAGTTTGGTAAGGCGTTCTTAATTTATTATCTTTATCCACAAATTCAATTCCAAAAGCTTTAGCAAAATCTTGCCCAAAGTAATGACTAGTCCCATTTTGAAGAGCATACCCATCATACATCATAGCTTCAATGGTATAAGTTTTCTTGGCTCCCGCAAATTTTTCTTTATTAGTTTTTTCCCCAGTTATAACCGGCATAGCTAAATATTCTTCTTGAAATTCTTTATAAATATTAAACATTCTTAAAGTTTCGGCCATAGCTTCTTCGGCACTAGCATGCATCGTATGTCCTTCTTGCCATAAAATTTCCCGACTTCGTAAAAATGGTCTTGTCGTTTTTTCCCATCTAACAATCGTACACCATTGATTATATAAAAGAGGTAAATCCCGATAAGACTTAATAATCTTTTTATAATGTTCACAAAATAAGGTTTCACTAGTGGGACGAATACACATCCGTTCTTCTAATTTTTCTTTTCCACCTTGGGTAACCCAAGCAACCTCCGGAGCAAATCCGGCTACATGGTCTTTTTCAACATTCAATAAAGACTCAGGAATAAACATGGGCATTTGAATATTCTCATGATTAGTTTCTTTAAACTTTTTATCTAAAACTTTAACCATTTCTTCCCAAATAGCATATCCTAAAGGTCTAATAATCATACTTCCTTTAACCCCTGAATAATCGACTAAATCTGCCTTCTTACAAACATCAGTATACCATTTAGCAAAATCAACATCTCGGTTAGTAATTTCTTTTACTTCCATTTTATAAACCCCCTATTCACATTTAAATTCTTTTAATTCATTATCCTCAGTTAATATCTTATTAACTTTGGCGGTCGCATCATTTAATTTTTCATTACAAAACTTAGCAAGCTTCATAGCCTCCGTATATTTATCAATGGCAACTTCTAATTCAACATTACCACTTTCTAATTCTTTAACTATTCCTTCTAATTCTTGTAAAGCATTTTCAAACGTTTTTTCCATTATTTACACTCCTTATTTATCTTCGTAATTTTCGCTTTTACTTGTCCAACACTAAATCTAATATCTATTATATCATCTATTTTTAAATCATTACTATTTTTTATAATATCCTTATTAACCGTAACTAAACTATATCCTTTATCTAATATTCCTAAAGGATTAACTAATTTTAAAGTATTAACCATTAAATCAAATTTATTCTTTTTATCAAATATTAAATTCAACGGATTTTGTAAAATATAAGACATTTTTATATTTGTATATCTTTTATCTTTTTGATTAATAACCCCTTTAATATTATTATTAAGACTATCTATTAAATTATCTAACTTTTGTTCTTTAACTTGATACATTGACATTGGACTTTTTAAAACAAAACTATTTTTTAAACTTCTTAAATTAATAAATTTGGTATTAATCATATTTTTAATAAATTTATTTAACCGGATTTTATAGTTATCTAATAAATTATTGATATCAATTACCATGGGTACAGCCATTTCGGCGGCACCCGTCGGGGTTGGCGCTCGTAAATCCGCTACAAAATCAGCAATTGTCCAATCTATTTCATGACCAACGGCACTAATAATCGGGGTCTTACAAGCAAAAATTGCCCGAGCCACAATCTCTTCATTAAAAGCCCACAAATCTTCAATGGAACCACCACCCCGTCCGACGATGATGGTATCTACGCCATATTCATCAGCTCTTTTAATTTGTTTAACAATATTAGCTGCCGCCTCACTACCTTGAACTAACGTTGGAAACAAGATAGCTTCACACAAAGGATAACGTCTTTTGATAGTACTCATAATATCTCGCACTGCGGCTCCCGTGGAAGCGGTAATAACCCCAATTTTTTCGGGATACTTAGGAATTTTCTTTTTATATTCAGGATTAAAAAGTCCCTCTTGAGCTAATTTTTGTTTTAACTTTTCATATTCTATATAAAGTATTCCTAAACCATCTGGTTCCATTTTATCGACATATATTTGGTAACTCCCTTGAGCGGGATAGGCGGAGATATGTCCTTCCACTAAAACATTCATACCATCCTCAGGGACAAACGTAAGTTTACTCGCATTGCCAAAAAACATCACGGCATTAAGCCTCGCAAAATCATCTTTTAAAGTAAAATATAAATGCCCCCTAGTATGATTTTTAAAATTACTTATTTCTCCTTTTAAATAAACTTTATTTAAAAACCTATCTTTATCTAATAAATTTTTAATATAATTATTTAATTCACTTATTTTTAAATACTTTTCTTCCATAAATTCTATCCTTTAACTACTTTATCTAAAACGGCATTAATAATTTTTCTTACCGCATCATCACTATATTCTTTAGCAAGAACCACGGCCTCATTTATAACCACTGCCTCCGGAGTATTAGTATACTTTAATTCATATAAAGCCATTCGCAAAATAGCTGCCCCATTTTTATCAATCCGTTCAATTGTCCAATCTTTCATTAAAGAATTAGCTAAACTATCAAGTTGGTCTTTTTTCTCCATCACTCCATACACAATTTGATGAACAAACTCCTCTTGCTTATCTATATTATCTTGAATAACTTGGTCTATTTCATAATCAATATGTCGTTCTTCATAAATATCAATTTGATATAAAATAATCATTATTTTTTTTCTTAGTTCCCCTCTAGTAGCCATAATTATCCCTCCGTAGATTGATTATATCATGTTTTTTTTAAACAAAAAAGAACCTATTAAGTTCTTCTTTAAATTTTCTTAAGGCGATTAAAAGGAAATAACCGGAAGGTTGTAACTCCTTTAATATTTTCTTTTTTTACCACCCCAAAAGAACGACTATCTTTACTTACTAAGCGATTATCCCCCAGTAAAAAATATTCATCTTTTCCTAAAGTAGTTTTCGGATAATCACTAGTAGTGCCATAAGCATATTCATCTTTTATTACTTCATCATTAATATATATTTTATTATTTCTTATTTCAATAGTTTCATTAGGCATCCCATAAACTCTTTTAATAACCGTTTCATTATCCATGACTTCATCTAGCACCACAATATCAAAACGGTCAATATTTCCTAGTCGATATAAAACTAAAATATCGCCTTCTTTTAAATATTTATCCATACTTGTTCCCTCAACCCGAACTGGGGTAGCGATAAAACTTCGAAATAAGACAACCCCAACAATAATCAAAACATATGGTATTAAACTTTTAATTATTTTCAATTTATCCTCCAATAAATAAAGGAAAGAAACTAATTTCTTTCCTTAACTTTATATTCTTTACGCATTCCTTTAATAAAGTTAAGTTTACTTCTTCTAACTTTACCTTTTTTGATGACAGTAATTTTATCAATTGTGGGAGCATTAACAGGGAAAATCCGATTTACCCCAATTGAACCACTTTTCTTCCGAACGGTAAATGTTTCAGAAACACTTCCACCCTTTTTCGCAATAACAAGCCCTTCAAATGCTTGGATTCTTTCTTTTTTTCCTTCTTTAACCCAAACGTCCACTCTTACTGTATCGCCAACTCGAAATTCAGGAATATCTTTACGAATATGTTTAGCATTAATCTTATCAACAAGATTAGCCATATATCTTACCTCTCTTTCTTACCTATAATCATAGATTTCTCCAGCGGATTATATACTTTTCGTTTGACTTCCTAGATTATATCATAAAAAAGCTTATTTTAGCAAGCTAAAATAAGCAAATAACCCTTATTCACGTTTAAAAATGAAAGATATTCCAAATATATATTAACGCTAAAACAATTACGCCAATCGTAATTGGTAATTTTGCGACCTTTTTGTTTTCCATTATCTTCTCTCCAACCATAATATTAATTTTATAAAAAAAACACCTAAATTACAACCATTTAAGTGTTCATTTTACATTCAGTTTGACAATTAATTTACTTTTTCCCATTTAGCCACTAAAGTAATATTTTTAGTAACGGGTTTACTAAAGTCATAATCTTCCCCCTCGAGTGTCCACCCTTTAAACTGATAACCAGTCATGATGGGGTCAGCTGGTTTAGCCACGGGCTTATTTTTCTTAACTTCCACCGCCCTGATACTGGTTCCCATTTTCGTATCAAAAGTTACCGTATATTTAGGATTTAATAATATTATTCCTAACAATACAATAACAACAACTACCCCCAAACTAATACCCACTTTTTTCTTCATTTTATCTTCCCCTTCCTGATTTTTCTAAAAATGCTTCTTCTTGTATTTTCTTTTGTAAACTTCGTTCTAATATCTCAATTTTCCCGATATATTTTTCGACCATTTTTTTATTTAAATATTTAGCATATTTAACAAGTAACATTTGTTTTAATCTTTCCATTTCATTTAAAGCTACCAAAATATCTCCCGTGGTTGTATCATCATCTTCTAATATCGAACGAACAATTCGATATAATCTTTGATATTTATTCATAATTTTGCCCTTTAAGATTGATGATATCATGTTATCATCTAAAACTGTAATTTTTTGCACCCGATAATAAGCTTTGCGAGGCGTAAAAGAGTAACCTTTTTTTTCTTGATATAATAACACTTTTTCTTTTTTCTTTGTATTTTTTAAGATATAACTTTTCATATTATTCCTCTTCTTTTAAAAGGTCTGGTCGTAACTCTTTCGTTTTTTTAATTTGTTCCTTTAACCGATATTCCCGAATTTTCGCATGATTACCACTTAAAAGTACCTCAGGTACTTTTAAGCCTCGGTAAACACTTGGCTTAGTATAATTAGGATAATCAAGTAAATTATTATTAAATGACTCATCTTTTAATGACTCTTCGTTAATTACCCCCGGTATTAAACGAACAATGGCATCAACCACAGCCATCGCCGGAATTTCGCCTCCCGTTAAAATAAAGTCCCCCAAGCTAACTTCGGCATCAACTAAAGTTTTAATCCGTTCATCAAACCCTTCGTAGTGACCACATATTAAAATTAAATGTTTTAATTCCAGGAAGGAACTAGCCATACTTTCTTTAAAAGTTTGTCCCTCAGGGGTCAACAAAACCACATAGGCATCAGGCGTTTTAATTTTATCTAAGCACAAAAAGATTGGCTCACATCTAAGTACCATACCAGCTCCACCCCCATAGGGAGTATCATCAACTTGCCCATTTTTAAGGGGCGAAAACTCACGAAAATCAATAACATTTATCTCAACATATTTACCATCTATTGCTCGTTTTAATATTGATTCCTTTAGGAAGCCTGTAAAAAAATTGGGAAATAATGTTAAAATATCAATCCTCATACCGCCACCTCTTAAGTTTTATTATACAATATTTTTATTTAAAAGAATAATATTTTTAACTTTAGGACATATACTTTAGTAGATTTTGGAGGAAAAAAATGATTAATAAACAAAACTTATGGTTTATAACCCTATTTTCATTAATTTTAGTTTTAGGTATTTACTATGTAACCATGGATGATGCATCCCTTAGTGTTTTATCTGGGAACAATGAGGTAAGTGAAGCTTTAGAAATTAAAGAGTCAGATGTTATTGTTGCCTTACGGGTTGAAGAAGATGAACAAATATTAAAGCAAATGGAAGATTACCAAAATATTTTACTTGATGATGCGGCAACCTTAGAAGAAAAAAATGATGCCTATAATTCGCTCCAGTCTTTAAATGTCCAAAAAGGAGAAACCGAAAAAATTGAAAAATTAATCACGGAGAAATTTAAATATGATAATTTTGTTAAAATTGAGGGCGATACCATCAGCATTGTCATCGCGGATACAAACCACTCCACCGAAATAGCTAACAACATTATTCGGGCGGTACAATCTCTTTACCAAACCCAAAAGTATATTACCGTGAAATTCCAATAATTCTACGTCCTAAAGGAGAATGTCAAGACGTATAATTAATGCTAAACTAACACTAGGAGTGAACATATGTATATTAGTAACGAATGTGGAAGTATTAAGTTTAAATTAGAAGACTTATTAAAGAAAAAACAACTTAGTAAAAATAAATTAAGTCTTGAAAGTAATGTTCGTTTTGATACTATTCAAAGAATGTGTAAAGGCAACCTTTCTCGCATTGATTTAGATATTATCTGTCGTTTATGCAAATACCTTAATTGCCAAATAGAAGATATAATTGAATATTCTAAATTAACTAAGTAATCACTAAGTAATCACTTACAATATTTAATTTTCTTAGGTATTGCCAAAGAAAAATTAATTTGTTATAATTTATTTGTTGTTTTAAACAACAAACAAGGGCTGTTAGCTCAGCTGGTAGAGCAATTGACTCTTAATCAATGGGTCTAGGGTTCGAATCCCTAACAGCTCACCAATTATTTAATCTAATACCTTTTAATAAGGTATTTTTTTATTATTAAAATAACTAGAAAGAACCCTCCTAGTTATTTATATAAAAAATTTTCATTAAACGATTATTTTTTATTTCAAAAAGATAAGATTGATTTGACTCAGTATTATCTTCATTTAAAGTTGTTAATTTATATATTCCTGGTTCTAAATCTGTTTCTTTTATTGTATCACCTACAACTGAATGATAAGTATTAATATATTCTATTGTATCATTTTCATTTATTTTTACTAACCGAAAATCTCTGGTTTTAGAACTATTAAAAATATCTAATTCCGTTTCTTTAATAAATGAGTCATCTAAATTAAGATACTTCGTAATCTTATATTTTTTATTATCTTTCATAAAAGTAATGGCAACAGTTGCGGTCACATTTCTTTTAGCTCCATCATTAACTACTAAATAAAAACCTTCTCCATTTTTAAACGTATTAGTTTTCTTCCCATCTTCATTTTCAAAATAGATATCTTTATTTTTGGGAATACTTATTTTTAACTTAAGAATTTGAGCTGATGCTAAACTAAAAATATAATGTCTTTTAAACTTTTTATTTTCTGTTACTCCCTCATCATAACTTATTGTTAATTTTTCTCCTAATAAATCTTCTAATTGAAAAATATAATCATATTGAAAATAATTTTTATTATTATTTAAATCATATTGTTCTTCACTAACTAAATATTTAGGTAAATTATATCTTTTAATACTTAATTCTTTATCTTTTATTATTAGATAATTACAACTTTCTTCTTTTAAATTAATATCTACTTTTTGTTCTTGGTATTTAAAACTATAATCCTTACTTTCCAGCATACTTATCCCGGCAATGCCCTCGCTATTGGTAGTAAGCCTAGCAAGCAAATCACCGTTCTCATAAAAGTCAACGACTTCGCCTTTCAAAGGATTATTATCTTTATCAACCACTTTAAAATCACAATAATTATCACTATATGCCCAAGCATTATTTAAGGTATTTTGATAATCCCCAAGGGTTTCCATAAATAAGCTATCTTCACTTAGATTTTGATAATCAAATATTTTATCATTTTGATCAATAACATATAGCGCCACAAAAGCAAAAATTACAAAAATTATTCCTCCAATTTCTTTTTTCATTTTATCGGTACCTCACTACGTCATCAATCATCATTAAATCAAATCTACTAATTTTATTTTTACCAATTTGGACATAAAAGCGATGAGTATCTTCCTTATTAGCTAGCTGAAAAGACAAAACTCGGTCATGATAATCAAACAAATTAATTAAAGCAACATTGCCATCTTCCTCCGTAGTAAAAGTATTAACTTTTTTATTATTTTCATCATATAAGTCAAAAGTTACCCCAGGAAGTGGTTCTTCATTTTCATCAACTAAAGTTACCAATAAAGCCCCTCGGTCAACAAGAGCATCACTCATCTCATCAAAATCATAACGATAACTATGATTAAATTCATTAAATATAAAATAATACTCTTCTTCATTATTTCGCTTTAAAAGATACTTACCATCAGCTAAACCGACTAAACCCCCACGATTTTTATCATTCATAGTAAAACTATAACTTTCTTTGTCATTTGAAACATTAGTTATAGTATATTTATTATCCTTAGCTTTATCAAAAACTTTAATAACATTTGAACTTTTACCTACTATATTACATTGTAATTCTTCATTATAACCCGCTAATTTATTACTTTTAAAATGTCCCCAAAGGAAAAGTATTCCCCCAATTAAAACAATTAAACCTAAACCCCAAATTATTTTGTTCTTCATAATAACCCTCTTTTATCTTTTTAATTTTTTACTATTATTTTCTATTATACTATATTGTTCTCTATTATTTAATAAATTATAGTTAGTATTAGAGTTAATTAACGAACTATTAATACCTATTCCATTAATTACTACACTACCACCTTCATTTATTTTCGTATTTAAAATATTTTCTAAAGCATCTTGTTCTTTAAAATTATCTTCGGCAAAAATATTTAAACGAAATTTATCTATTAATAAATCTTTACTAGCAATCGTCTTTAAAATAGAATAATTTCCCCCTTTTATATTTATATATAATGTATCTAAAATATTACTACTAATTAATTCATTATTTTCTAATACTAAATTATTAGTACTTAAATTTAATTTATCTAATATATTATCATCTAAATCTTGTTTATTATTAGCATTAATAATAACTACTAATTTATGTTCAATATCTAAATTACTAAGTTCTAAAAATACTTGATTTATTTTTTCAATATCTATACTATTATATCCCTTTTCCGGTATTTGTAATAACACTACATAACTACCCATAAATTCTTGAGCATAAGCATAATTAGATATATTATTTATACTACTTAAATTATCTTGAATAGTTATAATATTAGATATAACTTCATCATTTAAATAAGCCCTTGTATTACTTAAAGAATTTTTACTTTCATCCCCTAAAGAAGTATTACTACCTGTATATATTTTAATATTAGAATTATCTGGTATTTGATACTTAGTATAAGGGTCTAAATTATCTAAATTTAAAACTAAATCAATATCATTAGAAGAATTAATAATAATTTCTTTACTTAAATTTTGAATAGTTAAAACTAATCCCTTAGTTACATCATTTAACTCTATTTCGGGTAAAATATCCCCATTCATTAAATCATTATTAATAATTTCAATCTTCTCTGCGGCAATATCTTTTAAAGAACTTAATATTTCTTTAAAACTATCTATTTCTTCTTCGGATACTGACATACCTCTTACTTTATTTAAATTAAATTCTTTTAATTTTCCCTCTAAAGAACTAAAATAAGTTTTAATATTTTCTAATACTTCTTCGGTATTACTTTCATAATTATAATTAATAATTCCCTCATTATTAGCCACCGTCTTAAATATATTATTTAAAGAACTTACATCAATATTTTGTAATGATAAATCATCAATAGTAATTTCTTTTAATTTAGGCATTATCTTTAAACTTATTTTTTCTTTTAAATTTTCTATATATCCTTTTATTTCTAAATTAGTTACTTTACTTAAATCTATTTTATTTAAATCAACTTTTAAATTACTTAAATCTATTTTTAAAATAACTTCTTGATACTTCGATGCTACCTCAGCAATTCTTTCATTTATTTTATTAAGCCAATCTTCTTTACCCACAAATTCATCAAGAATAATAATATTATCTTCTATTTCTTGATTATTATTAATACTTTGACTTATACTAGTTTCTTCCTTTCCCGTCATATGACTTGGTAATTTACTACACCCCACAGTATTAGTTAATATAGCCGTAGCTAACCCCAATAATTCTAATTTTATTTTTCCTTTTTTCATATCCATTCCCCTCCTGAAAAACTGAAATTATTATAACAAAAGTTCCCTATTTGTCAAGCAACTAAAAAAAGCTAATGACCTAAATCATTAACTTTCTCTAAGCTAATTAAATATTTTTAAAATATTTTTTAGTAGCAATTGCAAGTACACCTAAAGAAGATATAAGCATTGCAACACAATTAGCAATTCCATCATAAGTATTTGGATTGGCATCAATTGTTGTATCAGATGCACTAGAAGCAAATTTTAATGTTAAGCCTTCAATAGCACTTTGAATAGCTACAGCATAACTATTAACTTCTGCTTGTTCAGTAATTTTCTTACCATAAACAACACTAGCTAAGGCATCTTTTAATGCTTTAACAGATTCATCAGTATAAATACCTTCATCTTTTAATAAAGCATCAGCTTGTGCTTTTTGTTCTTCTACTTTAGTGTAATCAGCTGGTTTTAATTGAGCATTTTTAACAGCATTAATAAGTGCATATGCTAAATTATTTAATTCAGTTTGTCTTGAAACACCAACATTTTGTTCAAGAACTTCACTTAATGCTTTCCATGCATCATTTACAGCTTTCATACTTTCATCAGTATATAGTTCTTCATTAACGCTTAGTTCTTTTGCACTAGCAATAGCTTCTTGAGCTTTTGTAGTATCAGCTAATTTTTCTAATGCTTCAATTGCATCAAAAATGTCTTGAGCCATTTTATCTACATCAGCTTGACGAGATATAGGTAAATCTTCAATAACATTTGCTAGAACATCTAGTAATGCTTGATAAGATTCTTTTGTATATTCATCTTTATTAACACTATCAGCTGCTGCTTGAGCTTTTCTTACATTGCTATAATCAGCTTTTTTTTCAGTTACATTATTCTTAGTTTCTAATAGTTGTTCTAAGATTCCATCTACATCTTCTTGTAAACTTTCTCCAAATTCATCTTGACGGTCAATTACTACTTGAGCTACATCAATTGAGTTTTTGAATGCTTCTATGTTGTTGTAATTGTCTTCTTTTCCTGCTAATGTTTCTAAGAAAGCTTTCGCTTCTTCTAGAGCTTGAGCTAAGTCTTCAACATTTGCTCTATATTCAAGGCCAACTAAACCTTGAGCTATAGCTTCATACATAGCATCAACTTCTGATTGTTCAGAAATTAATTTGCCAGTTACTACTGCTTCAACAGCATCTTTTAATGCATTCCATGATGTTGATGTATAATCATCAGCATTTAATTTTTCATATTCTGCTATTAAAGCATCTACTCTTGAATAATCTGCACCTTTTTCAGTTACATTATTCTTAGTTTCTAATAGTTGTTCTAAGATTCCATTTACATCATCTTGTAAACTTTCTCCAAATTCATCTTGACGGTCAATTACTACTTGAGCTACATCAATTGATTTTTTGAAAGCTTCTAAGTTGTTGTAGTTGTCTTCTTTTCCTGCTAATGTTTCTAAGAAAGCTTTAGCTTCTTCTAGAGCTTGAGCTAAATCTTCAACATTTGCTCTTTTTTCTAAAGCATCTTTTGCTGTTTGAATTGCTTCTGCCATTGCATCAACTTCTGATTGTTCAGAAATTAATTTGTCAGTTACTACTGCTTCAACAGCTTTTTGTAATTCATTCCATGATGTTGATGTATAATCATCAGCATTTAAATTTTCAACCTCAGAAATTAAAGCATCTACATTTGAATAATCTGCACCTTTTTCAGTTACATTATTCTTAGTTTCTAATAGTTGTTCTAAGATTCCATTTACATCATCT
>CANQCI010000026.1 GCA_947589675.1 uncultured Bacilli bacterium
TATGGGCAAAATTGAGGGTGCTAAAAAATATGGAAAAATCTAGAAAAGAAAATGGTTTAATCTTGTTTACGTTATTTACATTTTTACTTGTCATAATTGGTGCCACCTATGCCTATTTTGCAGCTCAACGAGGGCAAGGGGCTAGTGCTTATATTAATATTAATTCGGATACCACAGACTCCCTAACTTTTTCCGTAGGTGATTCAATTAATATAACTGCTTCGACTGATGATTTTTATGAGGGGGGACAAAATAAATCGGGTAAAACAACAGCAACAGCCACTTTAGTGCCAAATAATACTACCAATGAAGCTCATGAAAAATATAATGTTTATTTTATAGTTGATGCTAATGATTTTATTTATACAACTGATGATAAACAAGTTGAACTTTTATTAAAAATAACTAATCCAGATGATAAGCCTATAACAAGTATTGAGGGATTAAATTATCATGAAGATTTAGGAGGTTTTGATATCACCAAGAGTCAAGGAGCTTTTAAAATAGCTCTTGATGATGCAATAGATGCTAAAGATGTAGAATCAGTAATCGAAACTTGGAATTTTGAAGTTATTTTAAGAAACTTAAGTACTAATCAAGCATTAAATGGTGGTAAGTCATTTTCCGGAAAAGTTTTAATAACCACCGATACCGAAGCTACCTATATAGTACCTGAAATAAATAGTATAAAAGAAGATTCTAAAACTTATGAAAGTATAACAGTTAGTTTAATTGAAAATGAATTACATTCATCAGATATTGATAAATATTATTTTGCGATAGAAGCTACCAACGAAGAACCGGAAAGTGCTAGTCGTATGAATATAGCTGAAAAGTTAGAACCGGTATATCAAGCTAGTGATAAGAGTAGTTATACATTTAATGGGTTACAAGAAAATCAAAATTATAAAATATATGCTTATGCCGAAGATGTGCAAGGTATAAGAAGTGGTGTCAAAACAGCAATAATAAAAACTAATGATTATACAAGAGTTCAAGTAACCAATGTAACTGTAAGTGAAAAAACTCATAATACTATTAAGGTTAAAGTAACAGCAATAAGTGGGACAAATGATGTTACTGAGTATGGATTTAAAATAGAAAATCATGAAACTTATGGAGAATGGACGTGGCAAGCAAGTGATGAATTTGAATTTACTGAATTGAAAGCAGGAAATACTTATAACATTCAAGTAACAGCTAGAGATAAATTAAATAAGGAAGCAATCAATAGTTTTGATAAAACGGAAACAACCAAACCATTTATAGTTACGGTGGAAGTAACTGGTGGTAATGCTAATCCTTCAAGTGCTGAGGTAATAGAAGATGGAATGACAACTTTTGCTATAACAGCAAATGATGACTATGATATAACTACAGCTCAAGTAACTGATGGTGATAGTTGTAAATTAAGTGAAGATAAAGGAACGTTAACAGTCAGCAATGTAACAAGTGATAGAACTTGTAAAATTGTCTTAATAAAAAAATTATCAGTAACTGCAACTGTTGATACTAATACTCCTTATACTGCCATAATAACAGTTAATGCAACAGGTGGAACCGGTTCATATAATTATACAGTTGAAAATAGTTGTACTACATGTAACCAAATACAAAATAAATGTGGTTATAATGGCAATGGCGATATCACAAAACAAAATAATATTATTACCATAAGTGATTTAAATTATTGTTATGATCATAATATTAAAATAAAAGTAACTGATAGTAATAATAAAGAAGCAATTTATGAAGTTAATAGTGTGAATATAAAACGTCCAGTTAGCTTTGAAGCTTGTGAACCTTGTGATCATGAAGAAGTTAAATAAATCAATAATTTAATTAAATATCTAATTTCACAATACTAAAATGTAAAGATTAAGTTATATCCAAATAGACAAACGAAAATAAATAGTACTAAGCTACTATTTATTTTCGTTTGTCTAACTTAAAGCATAACAATTTAAAAAAGATATCTAGATTTATTTAAAGTTATCTATTATAATAAGGATAGATAAAAAGTAAGGAATGATAAAATATGAATAAAGTTTTATTTAGTTTAGGTGGCGTAGAGATTAAATGGTATGCGGCTTTAATTGTCGTGGGAGCTTTTTGTGCTATTATGTTAATCTTAAAAGAGGGGAAAAGATTTAATATTTCAACTGATTTTTTATTTAATATGTGTTTTTGGGCAATAATCTTTGGGATAATTGGAGCTCGTGTTTATTATGTCGTTTTTAATTTAGATAGTTATAATAACTTTCTTGATATGTTAAAAATCTGGGAAGGAGGACTAGCTATTCATGGGGGAATTATCGCTGGGTTATTAACAGTTATAGTTTATTGTAAAAAGTATCATGTTCGTTTACTACGGATTTTAGATTTCATTGCTCCAGGATTAATATTTGCTCAAGCTTTAGGAAGATGGGGAAACTTTTTTAACCAAGAAGCCTATGGGGCAGCAACTACTTTAGAACATCTACAAAGCCTTCATATCCCGGAATTTGTTATTAAGGGAATGAACATCGGGGGAATTTATTATCAACCAACCTTCTTTTATGAATCAATATTATGTTTAGCTGGATTTTTATTTATCATGGTGGTAAGAAGAATTAGGTTTACCAAAATTGGGCAACCAACAGCTATTTATTTACTTTGGTATGGGATAGGTCGTTTTATTATTGAAACAATCCGTACTGATTCTTTAATGTGGGGTGGATTTAAAGTTGCTCAAATTGTATCTGTTGTTATGATTATCTTAGGATTGGGTATAATATTAATAAGCGTACGGAAAGGACGTTATGAAGATTTATATAATCAAGAAGAAAATCAAGCAATAAGGTTTTAGGTGATGACGATATGTATGATATTATTATAATTGGTATGGGAATAAGTGGGATAACCGCAGCAATCTATGCCAAACGAAGTAATATGAAAGTTTTATTAATTGATAAAGCTATGCCAGGTGGTTTATTAAATAAGATTGAAAAAATTAGTAATTATCCTGGTTTAATTAATATAACAGGTTCAGATTTTGCCATGAATCTTTTAAACCAAATAAAGGATTTAGAAATTCCCTATATTTTAGAAGAAGTGCATAAAGTTGATTTACATAACGAAATAAAAAAAGTTAAAACAAAAAAGAATACTTATGAGGCTAAGAAAGTTATTTTCGCCTTAGGTCGCAAACCAAAGTATTTAGGCTTAGATAATGAACAAGATTATTTAGGACGAGGTTTGTCTACTTGTGCCACTTGTGATGCTTATTTTTATAAAAATGAAGATATTGCGGTGGTAGGAACCGGTAATAGTGCTTTACAGGAAACTTTGTATTTAAGTGAAGTGGCCAGTAAGGTTTACTTACTAAATCGCCGTGATGGTTTTCGTGGGGAAGCTTCTTTAGTCGAAAAAATCAAAAATAATCCGAAGATTGAAATCCTTTATAATGTAACTGTTAAAAGTTTAGAAGAGAAAGATAATAAAATTAGTGCTGTTAATTTAAGTGATGGAACTAAAATAGAAGTAAAGGGGTTATTTATTTATGTGGGGTATCGTCCTGATACCGAAATGTTAAAAGAATATCCTATTTTAGATGAAGATGGTTATATTAAAGTCAATGGAAACTTTGAGACTCCAATAAAAAATGTTTATGCGATTGGTGATGTCATCAAAAAAAGTGTTTATCAACTGGTGACTGCGGCAAGCGATGGAGCTATTGTTATCTACAATATGGATAAATAAAAATATCTTAAGCCAGTTACCTAAGATATTTTTTCATCAATTCTTTTAGCTTTAATAACTTTCTTATCATCATAAGAAATTAAATCAGCACTGGTTACAGTTTGGTTAAGCAATGAGGAAATACCCACGGAAATTCGATCTAACATTTCTAAAGAGGGATTTCGTTTTCCTTTTTCTAATTGATTTATATACAATAAACTAGTATCTAATGCTTCTGCAAATCTTTCTTGTGATAATTTAGATAAATATCGATAATATTTAATATTAATAGCTAAAATATCCCTACTTTCCAGATTGATAATCCCTTCGCCTCCATCTTTAAAAATGTCAAAATGATATATTTTTCATATATTATAGGTAATGAATATATTGTTTTCTTTATAACAACTGTTATAAAGACATTGAAAATAATACACACAATTAAATTGACTTTATCCTAAATTTTTGGTAACATATTAGATAGATAATAAATTGGAGATAAAAGTAAACTTATTGTAAATTTAGTATGGATTATAAATATAAGTTTTATGAATAAAATAATGATATAAAAAGGAGTTTTTAGTTTTTATGGAAAAGAAAAATAATAAAAGCAATAATAAAAAGATGCTAATAGGCATTATCATCGGGTGTTTAATCTTAATTTTTATTGTTATTTTGCTTCTCAAGGGGTGTAGTCCCAAAGTATACGAAGTAAATTTTGATACTAATGGTGGAAGCAAAACTAATAATGTAAAAATTAATGAAAATTCTAAAATTGAAAAGCCAGATGACCCTACCAAAGACGGTTATATTTTTGAAGGTTGGTATTACAATGGTAAGTTATTTGATTTTAATACCAAGATTGATAAAAATATTACTTTAGAGGCAAGATGGAGGGAAGCATCTACATTACATATTGGCGATTTAAGTTTAAAAGTAAATGGAACTGGGACTTTGGAAATTCTTTCCTTGCCGGAGGGGTTAAGTAAAGAAGATTTAGTCTTTACCTCAAGTGATGAAACAATTGCCACAGTTAATGAACTTGGTTTAGTTACAGCGTTAAAATTAGGAACAGTTACGATTACAGTTAAATCAAAAACAGGTAATTATAGTGCTAGCTGTACTGTTAAAGTTTTAGAAGATGTAGTTGAAGTTGAAAGTATAAGTATAAATGGACGAAGTACTGTAAATGTTGGTAGTAAGATTAAATTAACAGTTAAGTATAGTCCGGAAAATGCGGCTAATCAAAGTGTTAAATGGGAAGTAGATAAACTAGATATTGCTAGTATTGATAGTGATGGTAATGTTACTGGATTAAAAGCTGGAACCGTAGTTGTAACGGCTACAACCAGTAATGGTAAAACGGCAACTAAGAAAATAACTATTAAAGATAGTACAACGCAAGCTAGTCCAACTAATCCTGAAACACCAAGTGCGGAAACACCTCAACCTCAAGTATCAGCTGTTGGTGTTACGGGAATTACTATTTCGGGGGACAATCAAGTAGCTGTGGGTAGCAACATAACTTTAGTAGCAACAATTAATCCCGATAATGCCACCGATAAAAGTCTTACTTGGGAAAGTAGTGATAATAATATAGCTTCTGTTAATAATAATGGAGTAGTTACTGGTAAAAGTGCTGGAACCGTGACTATAACTGTCAGAGCATCTAATGGAGTATCTGCTAATTATACTGTAACTGTCTATAAAGTCGCTGCAACCTATGTATTACATTTACAAGGGATACCAACTGAGGGAATAAGCGATATTTATGATTATAAGTTTTGGATAACCAAAGATGGAGTAGTATTTAATGATTATCTAGGTTTTAAAATTAATAATCATGATTATTCTAAGGCAACGGATTCTAGTAATAATAAGATTACTTCGGTACATATTGAGGCTAATAATGTCGCTACAATTACATTATCAAATAGAACTAAAGAAACAATGTTAGTTCAATTTGATTAGAAAAGGAGTTTGAAGAAATATGAAAAATAAGAAAATAGCATGGTTAATTTCTCTAATTGCTTTCTTCTTTGTTGCAACGCCAGTTTTGGCTCGGCAAATGACAATAAAAGAATTAGGAGATTTAGCTCTTAGTAAGAAACAAGATACCAAGTACATCTATATTGTTGGAAACTATGCCTTTACATCTGTTCAAGGTATCAACCAACAAGATATTATGTTGGCATCAAAAAGTATTAATTTAACTAAAGAATTTGATGGTACAAATTTAACTGAATCATTAAAAGCAATGCAAATTTATACGGTTGTTCCTGTTTATGATGATTATTATCAAATTACTGATTGGAAATATGATAATAATCTAGTGGGCGAAACTGGTGAAGCAAAAGATGGTAGCCAAAAGTTAGATATTCGTTATATCGATTATGAATATTATGCTGAGGTTTCAGCTACTAATTTTGCTGTTGATGTTGAAAATTCTCAATATTCAACATATAAAGATGTTTTAAAAGAAAAATTACACTTTGAAACTGATAAATTCTATGGCAAAGGTGATGAAAATATTACCATTAATGGTAATAAAATCACCGGTTTACTATTAAAGAATAATAGTGTATCACTAAGTCCAGAAGATAAACAAACTTATGCTAAAGCTAATTATTTCTTAGCATTAATCATTGAAGTGCCTAATGCCACCGAAAAAGCAACCATTAAAATTGCTAATTTAAATGGCGAAAAGACAAGTACTTATGCAAACTTTGATGTCTTAATTGGGAGTGGTAAGACACCAGGTATGGTTAGTTTAATGCCAATTGATTATGAAAAATGGAATAAAGATGGCGGTAAAACCATTACAATCACAGTTGATGCTGATGGTAGCGACCATGAATATGGGGAAACAACTTATACTTTTGATATAAGTGGTTTAATGTTCCAAGGTGATTCATCAGCTACTTTAGAAAGTAATTATGACCAAGTTGCTCAAAGTGATAAAACCACATTAACTAGCTGGGGTTATAATGATTCTGTTAATAAAAATGTTACTTTAGCTGATGGTAAATTATCTGGGACTTTAGTTGAACAACAATTAACAAATAATGATGCTTTTGGTAAAGATAATAAAGATGGTTATTACTTTACCTTTACGATTAAACCAGAAGGTATGACACCAGAAACAAAAGATACGGTGGTTGTTAAACAACTTAAGAGTGATAATTTAGAAGATGTAGCTAAAACTTATCAAAGAAGTGAATTTGACAGTGAGGGTAATTTAACTATTTTATATCAATTCCCAGCAAAGTCAACAAAATGTACGGAAAATTGTAAAATTTATTTTAGTGTTGATTTAGATGGTGATGGGGATAAATATTTACCAAAAATTTATACAATTGATTATAGTAATAATTTGATTTTTGAAAAAGCTTCTACATTTACCGTGGATGGTCTAGCTGGCGAAGAGGACTTTGGTCATGGTTGGGAAGAAAAAAATGGTTATAAAACGACAGTAATACAAGATAGTAATGACCCTCATAAATATATGGTAAGTGGTTTACTACCAATATTTGCTGATACGGATTGGGATAGTGATCCATTTACTTCCGAACAACAAGATTATTATCTAGGATTACTTCTTAAACTTACCAATCTTACCGAAGATATGAAAAGTACTCCAAATGAAATAATTGAAGTAAAATTCATTCATGATGGTGAAGAAGATACTACTAATTCTGCTATTAAATTATATGGTAGTGATTTTAGTTCTAAAGGGGAATTACACATTTTAAAATACTTAAATCCTAATGCCAAAACTAAACAATTCCAAATTACGATTGATTTAGATGGTCAAAAAGATGATAGTGTTGATGAGTTTGCTCCATATACCGTTATAATTGATTACACAGATTTAAAATTCCAAACTTATTCAACTGGTTATGTTGTTAATAATTTTGTGGCATCAGAAACTGATTTAGAAAGTGATACAAGTTCTAAAGAATATTTAAGTAATTTTGAATATAATTACGATGCTGATGCAGCCGTAACTTTAACAAATAACACCACTATCGGAGGAACAATTAAAGAACAAACATTAGATTCTCAAGCTGGTTTCCAAGATGGCAATCGTGGTTATTTTATCCCCGTAAAAATTAAACGTCCGTTTATTTTACCAGCAGAATATCAAAAACAATGGACACTTACATTAAATACGGAAGATGGAAAACAAAAAGAATATACACCAACAGAAGAAGAATACACTCAAGGCTGGGTATTAGTATTATTCAAAGTAACCGAAGGTGGTTCAGAAGTTAAATATAAAATTGACTTTGATGGTCCAAATAATTATGATTATTTACCAACTGAATACACAATTAAATATGATGGCTTAGAATTTTTAGCTAGCAATGAAGTAACATTTGTGTATATTGATAAAGATGGTACGCAACATAATGATAAAGAAATAATTTATGAAAATGAACAATTAGGTCATAACTTAGCAACTGACCAAGACACTGATTCTCGAAAATTTGTTGGCTGGTATGATGCTACTTCCAAAACATTAGTTGAAGAAACTAAAACATTTGGTGAACATGAAGATGTAACGGTTAATGCTCATTGGAAATTATATGCTGATAAATTTATTACATCTGTTGTTAATGATTTAAATAGTGATGATACGACTTATTCAGATAAATTTACCGACTTTACTTTAAATAAAGGTGAAGCTGATAATAAAATTACTATTAATCTAAATAAAGTTAATACACCTTTATCAGATTTAGCAAAAACTAGTATTCCTGGTGCTATTGCTTATATTCTAAATAAAGGGGAAATCCAAGATATTACTTTACAAGTTGATGGTGGAAATTCTGTAACATTTAATAAAGACTACATCAATGATACTAAAGAATATAGTGGTACTGCTGATAGAGATAATGACTTATTAGGTGAAGCAGGTGTTAGCCTAAAGAAAGAAATTATTGAAGGTGCTAAAGAAACTTTTGATAGCAAATTAAATGATAACGAAGAAACGGCTAAACTAGATCAATTAGAATACGATAATACAAAATTTACAATTAAGATTGGTAATCCAGTTGATGACACCGTAGAATTAGTTGATAATGACGGTCAAACCTTAGCTGATGATAAGAAAACATACACCTTTGAATTTGATGCTGACTTTGTTGGTATCGACCAAGATGGTGAACTTGGTGCTAAAGATTTAAAGACCGCTATTGAAAGTGATAAAAATTATACAACATATTACATCAATGGTGATTATGAATTATATGAAACGTTAACTTTAACAGATGAAAATATAACCATTGAATCAAGTGAAGTCGGAACTGGTATTAGTTTAGCTGATGCCAACAGAACTAAATTATCAACTAAATCTGGTGATTATGTTATTGAAGTTACTTCTGGTAATGTAACTATCGACAATTTAAATCTTGCTGGTGGTACTAAAGCTGAATTAAATGTAAAAACTGGGGCAACAGTAAAAGTTGAAAATTTAGATTTATCTAAAGATGGTAAAGATACTTTAGAAGAAGGTATTTATGTTGAAAAAAATGGTACCTTAAATGTCCAAAATATTAAATTCGATGGCGAATCTAATGATGTGCCGGCTGTTCGCGGTTACTACTACCAAGACATTAATAAACCAATTGAAAGTGCGAACATTACTTATCCAAATTCTACATTAAAACGTGGTAATATAATCAAGGTTGAAAAAAAGTTTGATAAATGGTGTATAGATAAAGGAACAGGCCCTGAGGAATGTAAAACATATGGTTATCCCGATGCCTATGAAGTGGTATCAGATAGTTTCTATTATGTAGATGGTAGCGTATATAAAAATTACTTCATTGTTAGTTTCATGGATTCTTATAATTTTGAAAACTTTATGCATAAAATATACGAACCAAGCGATGACCATATTGATCCAAAAATATTTGCTCGGGAAAAACAATATACTTATAAACCAAAAGACTCTGAAACCACTTACTACTTTGTAGGCTGGGGTAAATACCGAACTGGTTTTTCAACTTCAAATTTTGCTGACATCTACACTGATTGGAATAGTATAAATCCAAGTAGTAAAAATACTTATTTTGCCTACTATGCTGAACAAGACCACAAGATTACTATTAGTGCTCAAGATGTTGAAGGAATAGAATCTACGGATTTCTATACTTATAAATTTGTTGATACGGCTAAAAATGGTGGTATGAAAATTGGTGAATTGAAAAAGATTGATTCTAAATTTGCTGAGGTATGGAAAAAATTAGAAGATGCTAAAGCGGAAAAATCAATCAAAATTGAAATCAGCGGTAGTGAAAAAGTAGATGCTACTGATGATACTGTTATCAGTGCTGATGCAACAATTACAATTGAATAAAAAAGAATTTAAAGGTGTGATATTAATTAGTACCACACCTTTATCTTAATTATGGGAGGATTTAATGAAACAAAGAATATGTTTATTAATATTAGTTATTTATCTATGTTTTCCTTTAGTAACTAAAGCAATTGCGACAAATAGTAGTGATATTAATTATTTAAAGATTTATTATTTTACTAAAGATGATTGTGAAGACTGTCAAAAGGGCAAAGATATACTGGCTAATTATGAAGATAAGGAAAAGATAAATATTGAATATTTAGATATAAATGAAAATAAGGAAATATATAATAAAGTAAAAGATGTATTAAAAATAAAAAAGGATTATAATCCATTGATTATTATAGGTTCTAATTATTTTTATGAATTTAATGATAAAACAAAGGATAAACTTGCTGATGCTATTAAAGCTTATACTGATAAAGATAATTTTTGTAATTTAGTAACATTAATTAAAAATGATGAAAAATTAGATAATTGTTTAAAACAAAATGATGGAATATATAAACAAGAAAATAATAGTATATTAAAAGTAATAGGTGTTATTTGTATAGGTGGTTTAGTTATAGCTTTAGGAGTATTTGTTTTTAAGAAAATGAAAACTAGTAAGTGAGGATAAAGATTTATTCTTACTTTTTTTTAGCTTATTTACTAAACTAAAAATTGATGATATACTTAAGCTGAAAGTAGGGATTTACTTGAAGAAGTTAAGTATTATAATGATACCCTTAATATGTTTTATTTTTATTCTTCTTAATGTTTTAAGTGCTTATAATGATAGTGTTAGTTATTATGCTCATGTAAAATCTTCCCTAGACGAACATACGGTAAAAACTAAAGAAAATCCAACTGATGAAAATAAATTAAGTTTAGCCAATTTAGAATCGATAGTTAATTATGCGAAAACTTTCCCCGCATTACTTGAAAATATGGATGACTCATTACTTGCCAATAGTAATCCTCTTATTAATATTATGCGGATTGTTGTTTATTTTTTATTACCATTTTTAAGTGTGGCATTGTTTGTTCGCCCTTGGTTTAAAAATAACTTTTTAGAAAATTATTTAACTCGGCAAAGCTATGCTTCCTTTAATAGAAATGTCTTTCTTCGCTCTTATCTTCTTTCTTGGTGTTATCCTTTAGCACTACTTATTGGGTATATTTTAATATTTGGTTTTGCTTTAAAATATAATCCCATAGCTTTAAAAGAATTTTTACCTTGTATATTAAGGTTTGGAGTAAATTTTCTTAATTTATTAATTATGGCTAATATAGCTTTAATTGTCGTTCGCTATTTTTCGAAATTTATAAGTTATGCTTTGGTATCTTTTGTAAGTTTTTTAGCTCTGGAAGTAACAATTGAAACGGTATTTAAAAAGGCAACTTTAGAGAATTTATCTTTTGCGACTTTATATATAACTGATGTAAATATTTCGTTATTCCTTGTCAAAATAGTTATTTTGTTAGGAACTTATTTAATTCTTTATTTCCTATATCGAAATAAAGAAAAGTTATTAAGTGGGAGGATATCATGAAAATAGAGGTAAAGAATGTAACAAAAGAATTTAAACATAATATTGTTTTAAAAGATGTAAATTTAACTTTAAAAAGTGGTTATATTTATGGACTTCAAGGTCGTAATGGGTCAGGAAAGACAGTTTTATTAAAAATATTATGTGGCTTTTTTAAACCGAATGCGGGACTAGTTACTTATGATGGGGTTAAATTAAATGGGGATATATATAAATATAATGTTGGAGCTTTAATTGAAAATCCAAAGTTTTTCCCTGACTTAAGTGGTTATAATAATTTAAAGATTTTAGCTGAGATTAGAAATAAAATTGGGGAAAAGGAAATTAATGAAGTATTAAATTGGCTTGATTTAAGTAAAGATAAAGACAAGAAAGTTAGTAAGTATTCCCTAGGGATGCGGCAAAAACTGGGGATAGCTCAAGCTATCATGGAAAATCCTGATATTATCTTCTTAGATGAACCCTTTAATGGGATTGAAGAAAAAACTGTGAAAGTTATTAAAGAATATTTATTACAAGCTAAAAAAGAGGGAAAGTTAATTGTGATAAGTTCGCATATAAAAGAAGACTTAGAAGAACTAGCGGATGAAATATTTATCTTTAAAGATGGGACTATATCATGAATTTAATGCGTTATGAATCTAATGCTTTTGGCGAGAGTATTCTTAAAAAAATGGTTATTCCGTTTATAATATTTTTAATTATTACGATAATTAAAGTATTTGCTTATTTAAAAACTCCCAAAAGTATGATAGATATAAATTATGCTTTTAATTCTTTGTCGGGTATTATTACCAAAGAAACTATTGTTAATCTATTTTTAATTTGGCAATTAGTTTTAACTATTTTGGGATTTTATTTTTATCTTAGTTATGAAGAAGATAATTCTTTAGAGTTTATTAAAACTAGAACTAATAATATTAATATCTGTTTAAATAAAACTTTTATTTATTTAATATTTATTATAGTTTTTCGAAGCTGTTATTTTTATTTAATTAAGAATGTTTTTGACCCTGATATGCTTATTACGTTTAAACATTTTTGGTTAACTCTTTATCCTCATATAGTAATTATTTTCTTAATGACTTTTATAGTTATGGGTAAAAATTATATTGACAAACTATAATAAAATAGATAGAGTATATGATACTTGTTATTTATAAATGATGGAGGGTGATTAAATTGGAAAAAGTCGAAGACATTGCTAAATATATTTTATTTTTAGATAAAAATAATGATATATTTATTAATAAATTATTAACTTTGCAAAATAGAAATTGTTATGAAGGTAATGTAAGGTTAAATAAATATTTACATATTATGCAAATGGTTTATTTAGCTATGACCGATAAAAAATTATTTAATGAAGAAATGTATGCTTTTGATAATGGGGTAGTTATCAATTCAATAATGAATAATTATGTTTATTTAAAAGCTACGAAAGATTCATATCAAATAACTAATGAAAATATTAAAAAGTTTATTGAAAAAATGTTTAATATTTTAAAGTATGCCCCTTTAGAGGATTTAATTGCTATATCTCATCAAGATGAAGAATGGCAAAAAAAACATAATTTTTATTTAAAGAAAGATCAAATAATAGATGTAGACAGTCAAAAGGAAAATTATAAAATTATGTGTGCTGATTTTATAGATATGTTTTATAATGATTGAAATAGGGCAAGTTCTTTCCTTAAAGATAAGGTTTAACAATTCTGGTTCTGTTGCTAGCGTAGCTCATCCGATTTTGGTATTAAATATCGATAAAGATACAAATATTTTAGAAGTCGCACACATTGATTCTATAACCGAAGAAAAGAAATGGAAAGCCTTGTTAAAATCTAATGTAACTATTAGAAAAAATAATCCGGAGGAAACGGTTATTGATAAAGATAGTTTTGTTCAAATAGATAATATTATTCAATTAGAAAATTTTGCTAAATTAGAAACTAAACGAAGACAAACTGATAAATTGAGTGAGATAAAATTTAAAAAAGTTTTGAATAGATATCTTGAATATAAAGAAAATGAATGGATAGATGATAATAAAAAAGTTTTTATGAGTAAAGAAGAAATAATTTCGTTAAATGAAGATTTAAAATAAAGTTTAGTTTGGTATAATTTTTATTTTCATGATAAAGTATACATGATAAAATAATGTTGGAAGTGATTTTTATGAAAGTTAGAACCCGTTTTGCACCTAGTCCGACGGGATTTATGCATCTTGGTAATTTAAGAACCGCAATATTTGAATATTTGTTGGCTCGTAAATATGATGGAGATTTTATTCTAAGAATCGAAGATACGGATAAATCAAGACAAGTGGATGGGGCAATTGAATTTATTTATAAAACTTTAGAATTATGTGGTTTTAAAATTGATGAAGGACCAATGAATGAAAAAGAATATGGACCTTACATTCAAAGTGAAAGAAAAGAAATATATAAAAAGTATGCTTTGGATTTAGTGGAAAAAGGCAAAGCTTATTATTGCTTTTGTACGGAAGAAGAATTGGAAGAAATGCGTAATAAAGCTAATATGCGAAAAAGACCTTTCTTATATGATGGGCGATGTTCTAAATTAAGTAAAGAAAAAATCCAAGAAAATTTAGATAAAGGAATACCATATGTTATAAGACAAAAGATGCCTAAAACGGGGGTAACGATTGTTGAAGATGAAATATATGGTAAAATTAAAATTGATAATAGTATTTTAGATGACCAAATATTACTGAAAAGTGATGGGTATCCAACCTATAATTTTGCTAATGTTATTGATGATCATTTGATGGCTATTACCCATGTTATAAGAGGAAAAGAATACTTAGATCAAACTGCGAAATATAATTTATTATATGATGCATTTGCTTGGGAAAAACCAAAGTATATTCATGTTGCCATGGTTTTAGGTGAAGATGGCACAAAGCTTTCCAAAAGAAATGGGGATGCCTCATTTATGGATTTATATGATGCGGGATATTTACCAGAGGCGATTGTCAATTATTTAGTTTTACTGGGGTGGAGTCCTGAGGTAAATCAAGAAATATTTACAATGCCTGAGTTAATTGCTAATTTTAATGAAAAAAGAATTAGTAAATCTTCTAGTCAATATGATTTAAAGAAATTACAATGGTTTAATCATCATTATATTAGTAAAATGGAAAAAGATACGTATTTAAATTGGGTAAAGAAATATTTAGAATATGATGTGAGTGATAAAACAGAAAAGTGGGTTAATCATTTACTATTAATTTATCAAAATACTTTAAATTATGGGCAAGAAATTAATGATTTAGTGGCTAATTTCTTTAAAGAAATAGAAGTAGATCAAGAAGCTCAAGAATTTATGGAAAGTGATGCGATAATTAAAGATGTTATTAAAGCTTTTAAAGAAGAAGTACTTAAAATAGAGGATTGGTGTCCTGAAAATATTAGTAAAGCTATTAATAATGTCAAAGAAAATGTGGGGGTAAAAGGGAAATTATTATATATGCCAATTAGGATTCAAGCGAGTGGTTTAATGCATGGCCCAGAGCTGGCTGATACTTTATATTTAATTGGCAAAGAAAAAATATTAGCTAGATTTTAAAAAGGAAGTTGACAAATGAAACGTTTATTTAGATTAATATTAGGATTAATTGTTTTAGCTGCGGCGGGATTTGGGATTTATAAATTCTTTTTTGATTGTGAAACCCGTTATGCTGATTTTGGCCAATATTTTGTTTTAAATGAATTAGATGTTGGGAAAATTGGCGAAAAAGTTACAGTTAAATTAATTGACATTGAAGATGATCGTTGTACAAGTGAAGATTGTGTAAGAGAAGGGCAATATATGGTAAAACTTTTAGTAAAAGATGACCGCCATGTTGCGTATGTTACATTAGGGACACTTAGTGAAACAGCAAAGGATTTAGATGAAGATAAATTAGATTATAATATTGAACTAATTGAAACAGATGGTAAAACTGCAACTTTCAAAGTGTCAGAAATTGAGGTAAAGAAAAAATGAAGTTATACAATACATTAACTCATCAAGTCGAAGACTTTGTTCCTTGGCAAGATAACAAGGTGGGCTTTTATACTTGTGGCCCCACGGTGTATCATTATGCTCATATTGGCAATATCCGGAATTACATTGGGCATGATGTCTTAGATCGAACTTTAAGATATTTAGGATATGATGTTTTAAGAGTTATGAATATCACCGATGTTGGGCATTTAGCTAGTGATTCTGATACCGGGGCTGATAAAATGGTTGAAAGTGCCAAAAGAGAACATAAAAGTGTCATGGATATAGCTAAATTTTATACGGATGCTTTCTTTCATGATTTTGATTTAGTTAATAATCGCCGTCCCGATATAGTAAGTAGAGCCACTGATAATATTGCGGATTATATCCACATAATCCAAGTTCTTTTAGATAAAGGTTATGCTTATCTTTCCGGAGGAAATGTTTATTTTGATACGACTAAATTAAAAGATTATTATAAACTTACTAATCATAAAGAAAATGAAATGATAGTTGGCGTTCGAGAAGGGGTAGAAAAAGATGAGGCGAAAAAAAATCAAAATGATTTCGTCTTATGGTTTACCAAATCGAAGTTCGAAGACCAAGAATTAAAATGGGCTAGTCCTTGGGGTGATGGTTATCCGGGCTGGCATATTGAATGTACAGGAATTAGTCTTAAATACATTGGCGAATATTTAGATATCCATGGTGGGGGAGTTGATAATATTTTTCCTCATCATACTAATGAAATAGCCCAAAGTGAGAGTTATCTTGGTCATGATTGGTGTAAATATTGGTTTCATAATGAACATTTATGTGATGAAACAGGTAAAATGAGTAAAAGCCACGGGGCTATCTTAACCGTTAGTTTATTACAAGAAAAAGGCTATAATCCATTAAGTTATCGCTATATGTGTTTATTAAGTCATTATCGCAAACAATTAGTATTTTCTTATAATTCTTTAGATGGTGCCCAAAATGCTTATAAAAAATTATTAGGAAAAACGACGAAATTAAATCCTAGTTCTAAGTATAATCTCGAAGAATTTAAAAAATGGGATCAAAAATTTCGAGCCGCCTTAGAAGATGATTTAAATACCGCGAATGCTCTAACCGTCTTATATGATTTATTAAAAAGTCCGGTTGATGAGGCAACAATCTATAATTTAGTGAAAAGTTGGAATCAAGTGTTAGCTTTAAATTTATTAGAACAAAAGAAAATTGATGCTGATTTAGAACAATATATATTAGAACAAATTGCTTTAAGGGCTGATGCTAAAAAGCAAAAAGATTATGCTTTAGCTGATAAAATAAGAGATGACTTACAAGCGAAGAATATAATTTTAAAAGATACCCCAACAGGAACTGTTTATGAGCTACTTTAAATGAAGAGAAAGTGGTTAATCATCTTTTTTATTATAGGTATTTTAACTTTGGGTTTGATTGTTATTTTAAATTACTCAGCCCCGAAATATAGTGACGCTGATTTTAAAATAACGACTTATAAAAGTTTAAATGATGAAGACAATGATGGTCTTGATGATCAAAGTGATTTTTTAAGAGGAGTTAAAGAATATTTAGCCACTAAGCCTAAATATAAAAGTCAGTATTATGCTGGGGGTTATCCAACTGATGAATATGGCGTTTGTACGGATGTAGTGGCCTTTGGTTTATTAAAGGCAGGTTATAATCTTCGCAATTTAGTTGATTTAGATATAAAAAATAATCCTCAAGATTATGCTATAACTAATCCGGATAAAAATATCGATTTTCGAAGAGTTCGTAATTTATTACAGTATTTTTCGCATCAACACCTTAGTTTAACGACTGATATAAAAGAAATTTCCAGTTGGCAAGCCGGCGATATTGTGGTATTTGAAAATCATATTGGGGTAATTAGTGAACATCGTAATAAGAAAGGGCAACCTTTTGTTTATCATCATGAAAGAAGAGGACAAAAAAATTATGAAGAAGATATTTTAAATAAATATCCCATCGTGGGACATTTTCGAATAAGTTAGGAGATAAAATGAGTAAGAATAAAAATAAAAGTAATAGTAATTATCTAGTACCTATCATGGGAGGGATAATAGTTTTATTAATAATTTGTATTATTGTAATTTTATTATTTAAAAATAATAATGAATATTTTAATCGTTATACAAAAGAAGCTGGGTTTATTGCAAGTGAAGAAGCAATAGATGTTGTTTTAGATGATATTAATATTAAGGAACATGATGTTAAAGATTTAGATGTGGAATTAGATTATAAATATGGTAAAGATGTTTATGAAATTAATTTTAATTATCAAAACTATGAATATGAATATTATGTTGATGCTAAAGATGGGAGTATTGTTAAATCCTTTAAAGAAAAAGATGATGATGTAATATTAGATATTGAAACTGATAGTAAAGAAGAAACACATCGTGATGAAACAACTTCTACTACTAAATATATTACTCGGGAAGATGCCTTAACTAAAGCCTTCAATCATGCCAAGATTTCTCAAAGTAAAGCTTATGATATTGATATTGAATTAGATTATAAATTTGGTAAAGAAGTTTATGAAATTGATTTTAATTATCAAAATTATGAATATCAATATTATATTGATGCTCTAACGGGGGATATTGTTAATTCTTTTAAAGAATTTGATTAGAAAAATTAAGTTTAAAAAGCTTAATTTTTTTTGACAATAAATTGTCTAACTTAGTTATTTAATTTGTGTTATTAAGAAGTTTTATTTATAATAAAAATAGATGATAAAAAGATGAAATTAGGGAAGAAACAAATTTTAGGAACGGTAATATTTATTTTCGTAATGGGGACATTTTTAGGCTCTAGTGGCTACTTTTTGCAACATAAACTAAATAAAGCTGAGGATTTATTATATGCTTTTAGATTTCAAGATATTGGCATTATTTATGAAGTAAATGTCTATAATAATATAATTAAAGTTAAAGCTAGTAATGAGTGTTCGTTAGATTCATGTGAAGAAAATGAATATAGTAAGCAATATAAAGCGGAAGACCAAGCCAAATTAATTAATTTTTTAGAAAATAATTTTGAATTTAAAAATGACCAAATAGCAGATATTAATTATGATACTTTAAATAACTATCAACAAGAAGTATTAGCTACGTTTTCAACTTATCAATCTGATGAATTATATTTTCAATATGCTATTGAAGATTACCAATATAAAATGGAAATAGAATTAGGTAAAGATGCGACTTTTGTTTTATACTTAAAAAATGATTTAACAATGGTCGGCAAAAAAATAGAATATAATAAAGATTATGAAATAACTAATATTAGTAGTTATAATTATAATTTTAAAGATCAAAATAAACAAATAATTAAAGATTATATAAAAAATAATTTAGAAAAAAATGAAACAGTTTTAAAAATCTATGCCTATGATTTAGAAAATAAACCAATTATTGATGCGATTATTAATAATGATGAAAAATATTTAAAAAATTATAAAACTAATCGCACAAAAGTATATACTATTTCTTATACGGGTATTGATTGTCCATCGCCAGTTTTAGTTTTATATGATGATGGTACTTATGAATACTATCATACTTATTCCAAAGTTTTAGTCACTCCCAAGACTGGTGAATATAAACCTAGTTTATTTAGTTCCGTTTTAGCGGGTAAAATAACTAGCCAAAATAGTGCTTATACTATTAATGATAGTAAAGATAATTCCCTTACTTTTAATGCTGAATTATTACAAGATTTTTTAAATAATTATGACTTACCTTTAGCAAAATGCTTGGAAAGTGAAGATTAAGAGTAATTTGCAAAAGTATAATAAAAAAATAGTTTTGCAATTCTATCATCAAAATTTACAAATAAATATTTATGTGGTAAGATAAAACTGGTGAGGAAAAATGATAATAAGAAATGAATATTTAAATAAAATGATTGATGCTAAAGATACGGAATTTATTAAAGTAATAACTGGGCTTCGAAGAAGTGGTAAATCAACTTTACTTTTGATGTTTAAAGATTATTTATTAAAGCAAGGAATAAAAGAAGATAGAATAGTATATCTTAATTTTGAATCAGCTAAGTATGATGATATAAAAGATTATAAAGATTTATATACTTTTATAGAATCAAAAATAAAGAAACAAAAAGTATACTTATTACTTGATGAAATACAAAATGTTGATAAATGGGAAAAAGCTATCAATTCCTTTAAAGTAGATTTTGATGTTGATATCTATCTAACAGGCTCTAATGCCTATTTATTATCTTCTGAATTAGCCACGATGCTTTCAGGAAGGTATATCGAAATAAAAATGTATCCTTTGTCTTTTAAAGAGTATTTAGAATTTAATAATTATAATAAAGATGATATTGAAAATAAATTTAATGAATATTTAAAATATGGGGGACTTCCGGCGATAACTTTAATTAAAGATAATAATGAATTAGTATTGTCTTACTTAAATGATATATATAATACAATTGTTAAAAAGGATATAATAGATAGAAATAAAATAAAAGATCCAGCATTATTAGAAAATATAATAAAATATTTAGTAAGTAATATAGGTAGTAGTATATCTTCAACTAAAATAAGCGATTATTTAAATAGTAACAAAATAGTCGAAAAGTCCAATCATCAAACAATCGATAATTATTTAAATATGTTGGAAAAATCATTTATAATGTATAAAGCTGATAGAACTGATATTAAAAGTAAATCTATTTTGAAAACTTTAGGAAAATATTATATAGCAGATATGGGGATAAGAAATATAATTTTGGGATTTAGAAATATTGATGAAGGGCATTTGTTAGAAAATGTTGTTTATTTGGAACTTTTAAGAAGAGGATACAAAGTTAATATTGGTAAAACTACTAGTTATGAAATAAATTTTGTCGCCGAAAATCCAAATGATATTAAATATTATCAAGTAACAAAGTCGATGGTTAGTGATGAAGTACGAGATAGAGAACTAAGGAGTTTAGAAAGTATAGATGACAATTATGAAAAAACAATTTTAACGATGGATAAATCTATAAATAATGATTATAATGGTATCAAGGTTAGAAATATAATTGATTGGTTATTAGATGAATGAGGTTATTTAAGAATGGATTTTATCTTAATGAATAAAAACCATAAAGTTTTAGAATTTAGTTATGATGAAAGTATTCCGATGATTACCAATATAACCCAGATTTATGATAAAAATTATTTACCTTATTATATTAATAAACAAGATAATAAAAATTTAATAAAGTTATTAAATAATTGGCTAGCTATGCGATTTCAAAAACATACTTCTTGGTTTAAAAAATTAGCTAAAACAACTCATCAAGTAAATTTGCTTGATGCAATTTTTACAAAAAGCTATGGCTTATCACTTACAGATGAGTATTGGATTAAGTCAGCTTATGATAAAGTTAAATGGGAAGATGTTAACTTTTATAGTAATGATTTTCAATATAAACATTTTATTGAAGTTGGTTTAGAAAGTAGAAAATATGATTATGATAATGTAGATGTTTTATATTCACCAGACATAACAACTGGGGGAGAACTAGGAAAGTGTTGGGTTATAGATGCTAATAAGAAAAGAATTTTATATAAATCTACAAATACCTTTTTAGGATTAGAGCCAATAAACGAATATTTAGCTTCCTTGATTTGCGAAATTTTAGAATTACCTCATGCGAATTATAGCATTCAAATTCTATCTAATTTATCGAAAAAAACAATGGTATCGGCTTGTCCAACTTTTTGTAATGAAAATATTGAATTAATTTCTTTTTATGAATTAGGTATTCATAATTCTAATTATAGAGATGATTTTAAAAAATATATAAAATTATTAGAAGAAAAAGAAATTAGTGATGCTAAAGCCAAGGTAAGTAAAATGTTATTGCTTGATTTAATAATTAGTAATCATGATAGACATTTAGGAAATTATGGAATAATAAGAGATTCTAATACCTTAAAATGGTTGGATGTTGCTCCAATATATGATTCTGGTAGATCCATGTTGACTTATTTACCAACCATAGATTTAAATTATGATAATGAATTATTTGTTTTTAATACAAGTGGGGTATCTCATCAAGAAGTTTTAGCTTTGATTAGTGATTTAGTTTTAACACCTAAACAAATAAAAGCTTTAAAAGAAATACCCCAAATATATAAATCATTGTTAGAAAAATATAAAGAGTATACTAATATTCAAAGCGATGAAAATATTAAATTATTAACAAATAAATTGATTAAAAATATCCAAGAGATTATAAAAAAGTATGAAAAGATTTAGGGCAAAATTTCAAAGTAAATGCATCCCATAAAAGTCAAAGTAAATACGACTAATAGGGAAAGTAAAAAATCAAAAG
>CANQCI010000027.1 GCA_947589675.1 uncultured Bacilli bacterium
TACCAATTTTTTATTGTATTTACTTTTCCATTTTATTTTCTTGTTTTCCTAGTTGTATTTACTATTCCAATTCACCTCTTTAAATTTACCTAAAAAATAACCCTAATACTGTTATTTAACAATATTAGGATTATCTGCATTAGGGTCATTACTACCAAAAGTTTTATTTTTACTAACCATTGATTGAAGAGAAACATCTTCTTTGATTTTTATATTTTCAAGATTAATTTCTTCATTTTGATTAAGTTTATAAGGATTATCTTTTTCTCTTTTCCGCGTAACAAAATAACCTATAAGAGCAAAAACCATTAAAATACCAATGATTAAAAATAAAGTCCGATATCTAATCACAAAATTTTTTATTTTAATCACTCTCCTTAATTAATGTTTAAACTTTGATTAGTTGGCTGAATTTGAATAAAAGTATTACCATCATTTACTTGTAACTCTTTATCATTTAAATAATATTTAGTTTGACTACTTCGACTAGTCTTTTCCCAAGTAATTGGTACAGCATAACCATTAGTTATATAATAGCCACTCCCTTTACCAATATTATTTAAGTTTTGTCGTCCTTTTGTATCACCTTTTATGGTACTATTACTAACTTTATAAGTAATAATATTTTTAAAAGTATATTGTTTTTTTGTTACATAATCAGTATGGGCAACATTATTAACACTTCGATAATATAACTTCGTTTCTTTATCATATTTATAACTAGAAGTTATACTGTTAGAGTATTTAATACTAACATTATTAGCAATAATAGCTCCTTCTTCATTTTCTAAATTAATTTCTTCTAAACTATAATCAAGAAGTAAATCTTTATTGGTAACACTTCGATATTTAAGATTTTTACTAGCTTCTTTAAGCATCTCCATCTTCGTAAATCCCCGATGTTCTGATGATACTTTTAAACTATTATCACGATAAAAATATTTGCCCTCATAGGTAAGTCCATTAATATTATCAATTCCTAAGGTACTTATATCACTCTTAGCTTGGTCACTCCATCCCCAGTGGACAAAATAAGCATCATTTTCTAAAACATAATCTAAATAATAATGTCTTGCACTTCGCACACTACCAATTCGGGCGGTATCTTGATCTTTAAATAACGCTAGATATCTCGTTATTCCACCTTCCACGATTATTTCGTAAATTAAATACGCATCTTGCAAGCCACTTTGATAAGGACGGGCGGTACTAATGTTATTAATCATGACCGCATAAGGACGACTTTGAGAATTAACATCAACAATATTTATTTTGGCTTCTGGCACTATTTCTTCGGGAAGAGGATTTTCGGGTTTATTTTCCATTACCGCCTTATCCTCTTTTTTGACATCATCTTTCTGATTAAGTAAAAAATATCCCCCAAAACAGCCTGCGGTTAAAACCACTAAACTTGCCACCAAGACTATAATCTGTTTTTTAGATAACTTTACCAACTTATGCATCCGAGGCTTTCCCATATTATCACATCCTTTTTAAATCTCTTTCCATAGCTCTTTTCTTAAGGGTTTCTCTTTTATCATACAATTTCTTCCCTCGACCTAAGCCAATTAAAACTTTGGCTTTATCATTTTTAATATAAACCTTTAAGGGAACTAAAGTATATCCCTCTTTCATACTATGATTAAGTAATTTATTTATTTCTTTTTTATGTAATAATAATTTTCTTTCTCTTGTTTCCTCATGATTAAATTGATTACCCTCTTTATATTTATCAATAAACATATTTATTATATAGGCTTCATTATTTTTAATTCTAATATAGGCATCGTTTAACGAAATAGATCCTTTCCGAATACTTTTAATTTCAGTTCCTACTAAAACAATTCCTGCTTCGATTTCTTTTTCAATAAAATAGTTAAAGTAAGCTTTTTTATTGTTGTATTCCATTGGTATCTTCCTTTACGAGTTCAAAATCAATTGTCCCATTTTCTTTACTAGCTTTTACCACTTTTATCATAACATTATCTCCAACTCGGTAACGGATATTCGGATTATCTTCCTTTTCTATGGATAATTTTTCCGGAACATAATTATAATAGCCCTCAAGAGTACTGATATGAACTAAACCTTCCACCAGATTTTCTAAAACCACGAAAAAGCCAAAATTCGTAACCCCACTGATGGTTCCTTTATATTCTTCGCCAATTTTATCTTCCATATATTCAGCCATTTTCATATCTAAAACATCTCGTTCAGCTTCTTGGGCGGCAACTTCCATTTCACTAGAATTTTGAGCAACATCAATCAAATACTTATTATTAAAATTAATCGTATCAATACTTAAATCATTATTAAATAAATAAGTTCTTAATAGCCGATGCACAGTTAAATCCGGAAATCTTCGAATCGGACTCGTAAAATGGGTATAATTTTTTAAAGCTAAGCCAAAGTGACCAATATTATTAGTACTATATTTAGCTTTTTTCATACTTCTTAAAAGGACATCCGATAAAATAGGAAACTCTTTTTTATCCCTTAATTCATCTAACACTTTTTGCATTGTTATCGGTGTTATGGTTTTTAAATTAGTTTTAATTTGATATCCCATTTGCTTTACTAAATTGGTAAAATCTAAAATTTTATCAGGATTAGGAACATCATGAATCCGGTAGATAAATGGTAAATCCATGTTAGCAACATGTGTTGCGACTGTTTCATTCGCAGCAATCATAAAGTCTTCAATTAAATTTTCCCCATCCCCACGAACTCGCCGCTTAATATCAATGGCTTTACCGTTTTCATCTTGAATAACCTTAGCTTCATCTAAACCAAAATCCATATACCCATTATTAACTTTTTGCTTGCGTAAAATATAGGCAAGTTCATTCATTAACTTTAAGTTATCAGCAAATTCTTCATACCCAGCTGGGATTTTATTTTCCATAATAATTTGATTTACTTCATCATAAGTCATTTTTTTTCTTGATTTAATCACTGATGGGAATATATCATAATCAACAACTTTACCCTTGTCATTAATTTTCATAACACAACTAATAGTCAACCGCTTTACTTCGGGATTTAGGGAACAAATTCCATTTGATAGTTGATGAGGTAACATTGGTATAACCGTATCAGCTAAATAGGCGGAAGTCCCACGGGCAAAGGCGGTTTCATAAAGTTCTGTCCCTGTTTTTACATAATAAGATACATCCGCAATATGGACACCTAAAACATATAGATTATTTTCTTTTGTTAAGCTAATCGCATCATCAATATCTTTGGTATCTGCCCCATCAATGGTAAAAATCATTTCTTCCGTTAAATCACGGCGATTAGCAAAATCACTTTCATTAACTTCGCTCGGAATACTTTTTAATTCTTCTAAAACTCCTTCATTAAATTCAACTTCAATGCCATGGCGAAGGGCAATGGAAATAATATCCACTCCTGGGTCATCTTTATGGCCAATTATTTTTTGGACACTACCTAAATAATAATTATTACCTAAATCTTTAATAATATTAACTAAAACTTTATGTCCAACTACACAATTTTTTACACTATCTTTCGTTAATTTTATCACAATATCTAATTTATTATCATCAGGTTTAAACACTAACTTATTATCAACCCTGACCATTTCCCCAACAATGTTTTTGATATCTCGCTTTAAAATCTTGATTACTTTTCCCTCAGTTTCTCCATGATTTTTAAAAACATCAATTAAAACCACATCATTATTGATGGCATTATTTAAATTATCATGTTTAACAAAAATATCCTCATCACCCATGACATCCACAAAACCATTGCCAGAGTTATTGACTTGAATTTTTCCCACTTTTAAAGAACTACAATTCTTCATAAGAATATATTCATGTTTTCTCGTTTCATGAATAATCTCGGCTTCGACTAATTCTTTTAAAGCTTTATCTAAATTTTCTTGGTCTTCCACCCCATGCAAATTCAACATATCAAAAATTTCAAAAACCGACTTTGCACTTTCAACTTTATCTAATATTTTTACTATTTCCTCATTCATTTTATGTTCCTCCCATTTCTATGAATACGTACACTTTCGTTCATTATTAGCCCAGGTTATTTGAATAATTGTACTATCTTCCTTGGCTGTTTTATTTGTTAAAGGATTTTTTAATTCTTTATTAACTAACCCCCGATTAATTAAATCACTAACACTTATTCGGCAACTTGCGGGACTACTATTACAAGTACTTTGCACTAATCCCATTTGTTCGGCGTAAACACAGGCGGCATTTTCAATTCTTCTTTTATAAGCACTTTGTTCTTTTACCTTTTGGCGGTCAGCTAAATTAGAAACATTTAAACCTACCGATATACTTAACGTTGCCATTAACATAATCGTAACGATTAATTCAATCAAAGTAAATCCTTTCTTATTATTCATTTTTATCACAATATTAGTATATCATGTAAACTTTAAGATGTAAATTTATGAGCTATTATAAATTTAACTAAGTTTTACATTCATAAAAAAAAGAACGAAAATCGTTCTCTATTGAATAAATAAGATAAATGAAATAATAAAGAATGTAATTCCTAATACTAAGGTAGCTCTGGAAATAAATAAGTCAAAGCCTCTTTCCTTCGTATTTTGGAATAACGCACTTGTTCCCGTTATTACTTGTCCTCCATCAGTTGATTTCCGTCCTTGGATTAAAACGATGGCAATTAATAACACAGAAATTACTAATAAAACATTTTCTAACATGCTATTCACTCCGATTTCTTTTAATAATCTATCATAATTATGCGATTTTAGCAACTATATTTCTTCATCTATATCTTTTTTAGGTTTATTTTTTTTAGTATTTTCTTCTTTTTTATCTTCTTTACTATCCACTTCATGCTTATTTTCATCTTTTTTATCATCTGCTAAATCAGGACGAATTTTTCCAGTTTTTACAATTGACTCAATTTGCTCTTTCGTAATAGTTTCATATTCCATTAAAGCATCACTTAATTGCATGATTAATTTTTCATTTTCCTTGATTATTTTCTTAGCTTTTTCATAACATTCTTCAATAATCATTCTTGTTTGTTGGTCAATTTCTAAAGCTACTTGATCAGAGAAATTTTTACTCTTTGTATAATCTCGACCTAAGAAAACTCCTTCACTTTTTTCTTCATATTGGACTGGGCCAAGTTCACTCATCCCATATTCCGTTACCATGCTTCGAGCAATTCTTGTTGCTCTTTTTAAATCATCACTAGCTCCAGTGGAAACTTCTTTTAAGAACATTTCTTCACTAACCCGACCACCTAAAAGTCCAGTTATTTGAGCTAATAATTCATTTTTGGTTAATACCGCAATTTTTTCTTCTTTTGGAAGCATCATGGTATAACCGCCTGCCATGCCTCTTGGAATAATGGTTATTTTATGAACTTCTTGAGCATCTTCTAATTTAAGGCCAATGACGGCATGCCCTGATTCATGAATACTAACTAATCGTTTTTCTTTTTCGGTAATTTTCCGTGTTACTTTAGCTGGTCCCATTAAAACACGGTCGGTTGCTTCATCAATTTCATCCATCGTAATTGCATTTTTATTACGGCGGACAGCTAATAAAGCGGCTTCATTTAATAAATTTTCCAAATCAGCACCCGAAAAACCTGGGGTTCTTTGACTTAAATTTTTAAGATTAACATCTTTACCTAAAACTTTATTTTTAGCATGAACTTTTAAAATAGCTTCCCGTCCACCAGAATCTGGTAAGCTAACAGTTACTTGGCGGTCAAAACGACCAGGACGTAATAAAGCTGGGTCTAAAACATCTGGACGATTTGTCGCGGCAATAATAATTATTCCTTCATTTTCCCCAAAACCATCCATTTCGGTTAGTAATTGATTTAAGGTTTGTTCTCGTTCATCATGTCCGCCACCAAGTCCTGTACCTCTTTGGCGTCCAACAGCATCTATTTCATCAATAAAGATTAAACATGGAGCACTTCTTTTGGCTTCTTTAAACATATCTCGTACCCGGCTGGCTCCAACCCCAACGAATAGTTCCACAAAGTCCGAACCACTTATAAAGAAGAATGGAACATTAGCTTCACCCGCAATAGCTTTAGCTAGTAAAGTTTTCCCTGTTCCGGGAGGGCCTACTAATAAAACTCCTTTCGGAATACGAGCTCCTAATCTTTCAAATTTCTTTGGATTTTTTAAGAAATCAATTAATTCTGCTACTTCTTCTTTTTCTTCATCAAGACCCGCTACATCCTTAAAATTCTTCCGGTCATGTTCATTACTCAATCGAGCTTTGCTTCGTCCAAAATCCATAGAGTTTTTATTAGAACTAGCTAATTTCGTAAATAAGAAATACATTGCTACTACGATAATTACAATCGGTAGAACATTGATTACCACATAGAAGACTTTATTACTCGCGGGATCAGAATTAGTTTCATATTTATCAACATCATTTTTTTCCACTAAAACCAAGATATTTTCGAGTTCCGTTCCAACAGCTTTCGCGGTAAATTTTTCACTGCTTTTATAGCCATCTAACTTCCCTTCAATTAAATAAATACTTTCTTCACTTTTCGGAGTTATCGTTATTTCCTTAACATTATCATCTTTTAATTCGGCAATTAACTCACCAGTTGTTAATTCATTAACTTTAGTTCCTTGCATATTTAATGTTAAAAATACTGATAAAACCACAATGGCTAACACTAAATATGGTAAAGCATTTTTAAAACCATCATTTTGTCTTGATTTCGCATTCATTACTTTTTCACCTCATATTTCAATATTATATCATACTTTTCGGATTTGTCTTTAGAAAATTGTGATTTTTTTAGCCCTGGAAGCCACAAAATTTGGTCATTACTATCACATACCAGAGGATAATTTTTTCGTAATTCCCCATTTACCTTTTCATCAATAAAAATATCTTTAATTTTTTTTCGCCCATTTAAATTTTTTATCACCATTTTATCCCCATTTATGCGACTACGAATAATAATAGGAAGTTTTATTTCTTCACTATTTAACCGAATATAATCATTAGATTCATTTAAAGCTCTGGTTACTTTAGTTATACTCCATTTATCAGTATATAAAAAATCTTTTAATATATACTTAAATTCTGGTACAATTACGGTTATTTTTTTTATATATAAATAATTATAATCTTTAATAGCTAAATAATTATTTGGTAAATTAATTTGTTTATTACCTTTTGTATTTATTAACTGATATATATTTTGTAATATTTCTTTACTAACTGGTAATATATCCCTTTTTTGAACTTCTCTAATCAATAATTCAATCGCTTTTTTCTCTATAAATTCGGTTTCTTTTTTTAATTTGTTGATAACTAAATAGTTATCCACCAAAATTTCCTTTTCCAAAATATATTTTTGCACAAACTCATCATAATTAAATAATTCTTCACTAAACTGTTGATATTTAACATGAATATTAGGTTCTTCTTTTTTTAAAAAAGGTAATATATCTTGCCGATATCTATTTCGGGTAATAGTTCGTAATTCATTCGTATAATCATTATAATATTTTACTTGTTTTTCTTGATTATATTTTAAAATATCGGTCTTACTTACAAATATTAAAGGACGAACAACCGTATAATCCGCTAACTTTTCTTTTACTTGAAATCCGCTATAGCCTTTTAAGTTACTTCCTCTTGTGATACGCATTAATACCGTTTCAATTAAATCATCTCCATGATGAGCTGTTAATAAATAATCTGCTTGGTATTTATGAACTACTTCCTTAAAAAAATTATAGCGTTTTGTATGAGCTTCATGTTCTTTAAATTTTCCTTCGGAATATTCATCAAAATGTTTTACTTCCAAAGCTAAATGATTTTGCTTAGCATAAGCCTTGATAAACTTTTCTTCTTCTTCACTTTCCGGACGTACCTTATGATTAACATGAGCAATAATTACTCGCCAATTCATTTCAGAAGCTAGACTTAAAACTAAATCAACTAGACACATCGAATCTGGGCCAGAACTACAAGCAATAACTAAAGAAGAATGGGGTTTAAGTTCTTTTTTTAAATACAAAACTACTTTATTCACTTTTGATCGCCTCTTAATTTTTGTAAATTATATATTAACATTTCTTTAATATAACCATCTAAAATTTTATCAGGATTATTACTTTCATAACCACTCCGATGGTCTTTTACCATTTTATATGGTTCTAAAACATAACTGCGAATTTGACTTCCAAAATTAATCGCTATACTCGTATCTTTTAACCCATTAATCTTTTCACTTTGCTCGGCTAATTTGCGTAAATAAAGTTTATTTTTTAACATTTTCATAGCTTGTTCTTTATTTTGAAGCTGACTACGTTCCACTTGGCAAGAAACAACAATCTTCGTGGGTAAATGGGTAATCCGTACGGCGGAATTACTTGTATTAACCGATTGTCCTCCGGCTCCACTAGAATGAAAAACATCAATTTTTAAATCTTCATCTTTAATTTCAATGTTAATATTATTCGTAAATTCAGGAGTTACACTCACCGCGGCAAATGAAGTATGACGTCTTTTACTGGCATCAAAGGGACTAATTCGCACTAAGCGATGAACTCCTGACTCATTTTTTAATAATCCATAGGCATTTAACCCTGATATCTTCAAAGTAACACTTTTTAAGCCGGCTTCTTCGCCTTTAAGTAAATCTATTTCTTCCCATTTAAAATCCGTAATTTCACAAAATCTTTCATACATTCTTCGTAACATATCTGTCCAATCACACGACTCGGTTCCTCCCGCCCCTGGATGAATTTCCAGATAACAATTAAGTTCATCATATTCATTATTAAATAATAAATCTTCTTTTAAATCATTTAATTGTTCTTTAATATTTTTTAATTCTTCCAAAACCATTTCTTCTAATTCGGGACTTTTTAGCAATTCCTCGATATTATCCATAGCTACGCTAATATTTTGATAACTAGTTATTTCTTTTTTCAAGCTAGCTATTTTTTTATTAATAATTATAGCATCATTATTTTGCCAAAAATTTTCTTCATTTTGGAGAGCTTCTAACTGGCTAATCTCCGCCCTTTTTTTGGTTAAGTCAAAGACCCTCCTTTAAGGAAGCTAAAATTTCTCTATTTTCTCCATATAATTTATTAATATCTTCTTTCATATTTTCCTCATTTCTCTATATTTATAATTTGTTTTACTAACCCATTTGTATACGTAATTTTTACTTTATCGCCATTTTTTAAAAAAGGAAATAAACTACTATTAATTTTAATAGAACCATTATAAACATTATCTTCATCATCTTTAAAGAAATAGTTTGTATTACCATCAATTACCACCGAAGTTAAATTATTAACCGTTACTTCTTTGGTTAAAACATCATCTTGATTAACTTCTAAAGGTATTTCCTTTAAGTACTTTTGAGCCGCACTGGCAATTCCTAAAGAAGAGTCACTAACTATTACTTTTTGATAATCGGCAACATCTACAAAGGCATACATTTTTACTAATCCCGCGGCATCTTTTAAACTAAGTAAATAAGTCGGACGATTATTTAAATTGATTAATAAAGGAAAAGATGCTTCGTATCCTTTTTCTTGCACTAAACCTTCTGCTGATGCCATTGCACTATATTCCTCAGCTCCAGGAACATTATAATAATTAGTTTCTTTGGTTCGCATATTAACAAGGACAAAACCTAAATTAGACTCATCGGTGGAAACACTTGTTATGCCCGTATATAAATAGACATCATTATCCATTACTAAATAGTTATACCCCTCCGTTGTATTAACCACATTTTTTTGTCCTAAGTAGGCATTAATAAAGCCATTTTGATAATTACCCCAGTCATTAAGTTGTTCAATAATTAAATCAGCATTATAAACATGGTCAACCCAAGTCGGAATATCTTTTAAAGCATATTTTTGACTTTTACCCGTTTGAGCATCAAAAATAATTACGCCACTTACCTCTTTTTTCATTCCTACCATTGTATATTTTAAAGTTGGAATTATCCAAAAAGGATTACCTTCATTATCTAATTCAAAATTAGCTTCATCAAAAATTTCCGTTGGATAACTAAAACGTAACTTCCGATTTAAATCTTCATTAAAATAAGCACTTGGTAAATATTTAATTCCTTTTTCTAATTTTACTAAATTAGCATCCCCAGTAACAGAATCAACCGTAATATATCCTTTTATTCCGGTTTTATGATTACTTAAATATTTGATAAATCCTGCATATTCAATAGGTGTAACCCGAATTATATGGTCATTATAATTAATTTGGGTATATAAATCACTTACATAATATTGACTAACCCAATCAGTTGCTTGCCCCATCTTCCGGTCACCAAGCTTCATACTACTATCTTTATCAAGTAAAGGAATTTTATTAAAATCAACTTCTTTAACATCTGCGGTAAATTGATGAGTTTCATCAACCATTATGCGGTTATGATAAGAATTAGCATTAAATAATGGCGATACAATTAAATTTAGAAAACAAATAACTAATACTATTCCCCCTAAAGCTATTAAAGTATAATTAATTAATTTATTATTTTTCGAAAGTATTCTTTTATTTTTGACATATATTTCTATACTTTCAAAAGAATTTAAAAATAAGAATAGTACAATTAAAACGAAAAAGTAAAGCCAAAACAAAGGACTTCCAAAATTAAGGGGTGGAAGTAAAAAATAGTAAAAAAGCAAACCTACTATGCCAGTAATACTAATACTTATTATTTTTTGTTTCATAACTTACCTCATTTCTATCGGTGTTAAAAATTCAAACCCAGGAATATTTCTAATAATTCCAAAAAGAATTATAACCCCGAGAACAATTCCTAAAAAATTTTTATTTTTTATTATACTTTTTTTTGTAATTAATTCAAGTAACTTTAAAGGAAAGTAAAGAAGAATTAATATAAATAATAAAGGATTATAGAAAAATGCTTGGGCAAAATTTAATTTTAAAAGAGCTATGACCATGCGGGTGGCTCCACACCCAGGACAATAAAGATGAGTTATTAAATGAAATAAACAGGGGATATAAAAACCAGTTAAGGTATTTAAAAACAAATATCCTGAAGCACTTAAAATAATTATAACTGCCCACAATATTTGTTTTTTTAGTTTTGTCATTAATTAGCAAACCTATTTAAATCATTTGGAATTAAACAATAATTTACAATTGATAAGCCAAAGACACTTAAAATAAGATATAAAAGTGAATTATCAGCTATATCAATATTCCGAGCTTTACCAGCTTCATATAATTTTTTACCCATATTATAATTCCAATAAAAACTATAAAATCCACATGTTAATAAGGTAAAAACTAAAGCCATGCCACCACTAGTACCATTGGGATTATTACTAACTTTATTAACATCATTAGTCATACATATAAACCAATATAAAGCATAAAATCCGCAAGTAACTAAACTTAATATTATAGTTATAGGTATTTCTCTTTTAGGAATACTCCCAGGATTTTAAACATTAACATTAATATTATTCACATTCATATTAATATCTGGATTATTCCCTTGATTAAAACCTTGATTAAAATTTTGATTAGCATTTTGATTTACATCTTGACTAGCTCCACAATGGGGACAAAATTGTCCATTATCATTTAATTCACTACCACATTTACCACAAAACCTACTCACTTCTTTTACCTCCTCATCTAAATAAAGTATAGCAAAGTGATTATTTAAAGTAAATTAGAAACTAAGATATTTTTCTATCATTTACATTTATTGATTGTTAAGAAATCTTCATAGCTAAAAACTAAATTATTATTTTGGTCAATAACGGGAATATAGATGCCAGCCTCTTTTAAAATTTCCCCAATTTCCTCATCATAATCTTTAACCACAATATAATCAATAACCGTACTGGGAAAACCAGTGCGAACACCAACAGTATTATAACTAGCACTCGCAAAAACTTCTAATTTTTGATAGTAAGCATCATCAACTTTCTCCTGAAAATCACTAGTGCGAGTTAGCCAAAAACGCTCATCATTTTTGATAAGCAACCAAATTGAGCCAAAATCTGAGGCACCTGAGTTTAAAACGGTTTGATAAAGAGTTTTGCTGGCACTATCAATTAAAGCTAAATCCGTATCTAAAGGCGTATTATCAGGCGTTTTACCAACATAATCTTTAGCTAAGATACCCGTTTTTATAATTTGTTCTAAAGTCTTTAGACCATTTATTCCTTTAATAAAATCCTCAGAATTAATAACTATATTTGTTGATAATTCTTGATGTCTTCTATTTTCTTTTTCTTGAATAAGTTCCATATAATTTAATATTTCTTCTTTAGTTTGAAAGTTTCCTAACGCATACTTTTGCCAAAGTTGTTCTTTAAAACTTGGCTCTAACATCATTTTAGCAATTGTATCTTTATTTAAAGGATTACTTATATTTTCTGGTAACCAATTTACTAATTCATAAAAAGTATTAATATCATGATTTTTTAATAAATATTCTTTTAAAGATTTACTACCTGACATAACCTCAGCTTGGAATAAATCATTTAAGATTATTTTATCTCTTTTTTGGTCATTTGCTTTTTTTAAAACTGGAGATACTACCATATAATTATTATTAATCATACTATAATCGGGATATTTTAATTTAAAAAGTAAAAATTTTTGCAAAAATAAAGGTAAGTTATTGGTGGTAAATAGATTATGTATTACCTTATAAGTTTCCCAAGGATGATGCGAATTACTTAGCATCTTTAGAACCCCTGGATATTCTAATTCATCTTTCCTAGCTAATTGTAATGCTTGATAAAAATTAGTTATAACAGCAATAGGCATATCTTCATATTCATTAAGATAATTTGCCCAAATTGGTTGTTTAAAGGGTTCTAATTGGGAATATAAAGTTAATAACTTAATTTTATTTTCTAAATTATCCCCAAATAAGCCAATTGCCCAATTATATCCTAGACCATAGGCAATATCAACATTAGCAAAATAAGCTAACGCCCTCGGCTGATTTACTAAATCCGAGATTGTTAACGTTCGGTTATAAAATTTTGTTTTTAATTCTTCGGGGGCATCACTGGGCAAAAACATTTCAGGATTATTTTGTTGAAAACTTGGGGGTAAATCCCTATAATTTATTAAGGTTGTGTTGCAAACATATTTAACTATATCCTCAATTAGAAAAAGAGCTTCTTCATAATCGTTGATATCTTCTAAACCTAAATCGCCAAATTCCCCTTGGGCAAAATATTGTTGATAATTTTTTTGAAGATATTCACCTTTTTCTTCGCCAAATTTCCTTTTTAATAATTCCCACATATCCATCATCCTTACTTTATACTTATAAATTTATCAGCTTCTTGTAAATTACTTCCCTTTAATTCTTCGAAAACCACTTTTCTTTGCGAACCACTGGCATGAATAATATAAGGTTTATTTTGGTAATAACCAATATAAAGCATGACATGCCCAGGGCGATACAAAAGTCCTAAACTATTTTCCCGCAAAAGAGTTAATTTGGCAAGCTCATTTAACCCAGTTAAAACTTGAGCATGCGGGAAACTATTTTTTTGGTCGGTTGTATTACGAGGTAAAGTTAAACCAAAAGTTTGGAATAAATGATAAATAAAACTGGAACAATCTATCCCCCCAGCTTTACCACCCCAGCTATATGGATAATCTAAATATTTAAAAGCTTGATTTAAAATATTTTCTTGTGTAAACTCCAAATACCCCATAGAAACCTTAGGTTTTGGGATAGTAACATTTGTTTTCACTACCCTATTGGCACTATCTTTACAAGGCTTAACAAGTATAACAGTATTATTACTTACCTTTTTTAGGGGTAATTTTACACCCATATCGAAGTCTTGATAAGGTTCCAGAATTACGCCAAATTGTTGAGAATTAACAAAATAATTTAAGTCATTTTCTTCAACTAATACTACATCTTCTTTAAGTACCCAACCAACATAAATTTCGCTCATCACCAAATACCACTTGCCATCTAAACTTTCATGCATAACTAAAACAGGACTATTAATGCTTAATTCTGTTTCTGATAATTCATCAAATTTTGATGGAGTAGATGATACGGTCGGAAAACTTCGTAAATCAGTTCTATTAATTATTAAACCAAATTGTTTCGTAACATGTTTTATATTATCCCAATTTAAATTAGCCACAATTATCTCATAATCAGGAAAATTAGCAATTTTCTCAAAATCAGCCTGTTTAATATATTCTTGGATTTTTAAAACCGAAAAGTTAGTTATTGCTTCTAAATTATAGAGAGCTTTACTTTTATCAGCAATCATTTTCTTTAAATTATTAACGGTTTTGATATCATAAATTATCTTTTTAGCATCATCACTTAAAAACTTTTGAATATCCTCATTAATAACATAATCATTTTGGTTGATAACTTCGAAGTTATCCTCTTTTTGCCAACTAACAACATTACTTAAAATAAAAGCCAATAAAATTATTTTTATAATTCTTTTTTTCATATAGTTATTATATGTTATAAATTAAAATACTTTATGGTAAATTTTGTTCCAGTATAATCTGATGTTGCCCTAATAATCCCTTGGTCTTTTTCAATGATGGTTTTGGCTAAAGCTAAGCCAATTCCGATGCTATCAGGACGAGAATTTTGCCCTTGATAAAAACGATTGAAAATATGTTTTAAATCTTCTTCTCTAATTCCTTTCCCATAATCTTTAATCGTAATTAATGAATAAGCTTTATTTTGTTCATAATAAACATCAATCTTTTCCCCATAAGAAGAATACTCAATGCAATTTTTGATAATGTTGGTAAGGGCTTCAACTTCCCACCTAAAATCACAAATAATCCGAGCTTCCGCATCTCCCTTAATATTAACTTTAATATTTTTTAAATCACATAAAGGCGAAACATTCCGGTATGCTTCTTCTAAAATATTTTTAATTAATATTGCCTCTTGATTAAAACTAATTGTATTCGCATCAAACTTCGCTAATTTTAAAAGAGTTTGGACTAAAAAATTAATATTCGTTATATTTCTTTTTATATCCCAAATAAAATCTTCTTTCGTTTGCAAGTCCATATCCGGATTATCTATTAAATTATCCAGCATAACTAAAATACTCGTTAAAGGCGTTTTTAATTGATGCGATATATCTTCCAAAGACTCCTTTAAATTATTTTTATCTTTTAAAGCAATTTCGGTTGTTTCTTTTAACATCACCGTAACTTTATATATTTCATTTTTTAAAATCGATAATTCATCTTCGGAATTAGAATCTATTTTTAAACTATAATTTTTTTGATTTAATTGTTCAATATATTGGGTAATTTCTTGAATATTTAAATCTCTTTTCCTCAAGTATTTTAAAAATATACCAATTAATAATATAAAACTACTAACTAATAATCCTATTTTTAAAATTAAATATTGATAATATAAATCATCATTTTTAATTACTATGGCTTTATTATCTAAACTAATCCCATATTTTTTTAAAATACTTTTATCCAAACTTTCTTTATTATTTAATATATTAATGATTTCTTCTTCTGTTATCTTTGGATATTCTTTTTGTAAAACATTAACTATACTAGCTATTTTATTATTAAAATTAATTGTATAGTTTCGATATTCCCTTATAGTTATGAAGAGAAATAAAATTAGGATTATTCCCATTAAAACCAAACATTGTTTCAACAACTTTTTTAATTCCACTTTATTCTGCATCAATTCTATACCCTATTCCTTTAACTGTGGCAATAATGTTGGTTTGCATCTTATCTCTAATGCGATTAAAATAAACTGTTACTGTATGATTATCAACATAATTACCTGTCCATTCCCAGATTTTATCAAGAATAGTCATTCTACTTACTGTTTTTCCAAGATTATTAAAAAGTAAATTTACTAATTTTAATTCTAAAGCGGTTAATTCAATTCTTTTATTATCTTCATAAAGTATTACTTTATCTAAATCAAATGTTACATTTTGAACTTGAATTATACTTTTCTTTTTGGCTCGATGCAAAACCTTATTAACCCGAACTAACAACTCTTTGGTACTAAAAGGTTTAGTTATATAATCCTCAGCCCCAATTTCTAGTCCTTTTACAATGACATCTTCTTCATCTTTAGCACTTAAAAATATCGCGGGAATATTTCGCTTAGCAATTATATCTTGGTATAAAGTAAACCCACTTCCATCTGGCAACATAATATCTAAAATAACTAAATCAATATGTGCCTCTTTATTTAGATAATCATAAGCTTCCTTGAGAGTTGACTTGGCAATTAAATTAAAATTATTTTGTTTAAAGGAATAAGTAAGTCCTTTGATAATTGATAAATTATCTTCTACTAATAAAATTTTCATAAAAGTCGCCTTTCTTTCTAAATTTATTTTATCATAAAAAGAGGCATAAGCCCCTTTAACTAAATGTTATCATTACGAATTGTTTCAATTATATTTTGTTTATTTATTTTCTTTAAAGAATATTTCATAATTAAGGTTATTAAGATTAAAACCGTAAATACACTAATTAAAATACCTACCCATGGTAAATGATAACTCGTTTCATTAAATCCTTTATAAATTAAATAAGATATACCAATACCAATAGGTATTCCTATAAATAAAGCTTTAAAGCCAATAAACATACTTTCTAATCTAATCATGCGGTTAAATTCTTTTTTGGTCATGCCAATAGATTTTAGCATCGCAAATTCTTGGCGTCTTAATTCCATATTAGTGGTAATGGTATTAAAAATGTTGGTAATACCTATTAACGAAACCACGATAATAAAGCCGTATAAAAAGATACTTACTAATGTTAATAAATTTTTCATCATCTTAACATTCTCTTCCTGATTATTTAAACTATATGTTTCATCGGCTAAATAGTTATCAATATCATCTTGAAGCTTCGTGGCATTACTAGATTTATATAATATTTGCATATAACTAGAATTACTAATTTGGTCAAATAATTCATCACTTACAATCAAAGTATATACATTATAATCTTTTAAACCAAAAGGTCTATTTTTAGTAACAGCACCAATCGTAAAAGTATATTTATTATCACCAAGCAAACCTGTTAAAGTATCATTTACTTCATAATTTAACATGGAAACTGGTTCATTATCGACAAGATATTCTAAAAAAATAGCTTGAGATTTAATTTTTTCATCTTTTAAACCTAAACTTTTAGTAAACTTTTGATATTGTTCTTTACCTAAAGCATAGATTGTTACATATTCTTGATTATCTTCTTTATCTACTACTTTCCCTCTTTTCTTAAGATATTCAGGACTATACTTAGGATTGGTTACGGTAAAACTAGCATAGCGAAGAATTGTAACATCTTCAATGTTATCCAAAGTCGTTGTTTCCACAAATTTCGAATAATTATCTTTATTAACACTATTAGTTGATAAAGATAAGTTATAATCCGCAAAATTAATTTCTTCTTTAACCTCTTGATACGCCATATCCATGAAAGCAAAAAGCCCAATAAAGGTAGCTACCGAAGTTGTAATTGAAATTACGGTAGTGCGATATTTCTTCTTATTTCGTAACATATTTTTATACGATATTTCGCCACCAATGCCCATCAATTTTTTAATAAATTTTGGTGTTCTTAATTTCTTATTTTTAATTTTGATGCTCGCACTATTGCGAATTAAATCGATAGGTGATGTCTTGCTGGCTTTCTTTGCACTGCGAAAGGCGGAAAAATAAATAGTTATGATGCCGAGGACTAAGGCAATTATAATGGCAAAAAGAGAAAAATGAAATTTTAAAGTTAGCATTCCCTCCGTAATTGAATTAAAATAATAATTACAAACTAATACTAAAATAAAGGAAGCAATAAAGCCACACAAAACACCAAGAGGAATCCCAATTACACCCAAAATTGTTGCTTCATAAAACACATTTTTCTTAATTTGTTTTTGGGTTGCCCCCAGACTTCGTAACATCCCGTATTGTTTGATTTTTTCCGTAATGGAAATATCAAAACTATTTTTAATACAAAAAATCGAAGTTACTAAAATAATGATAATCACAATACATAAGACTACCCCTAACCCAGCAATATCACTACTAGCAATTGGGTTAGTTTCTAAGTTAATTAAACGTTGATTAGTTGCAAATTCGTATTTTGCTTTTGCCATTTCTTTTTCATATTGTTCTTGGTCAACAAGCATGTCTTTGTTATTTGCTTTTACAAATAAATCTTCATTAACACCAAGAATATTCGCGGTTATTTGATAAACATTTTTAACTCCCTCATGGGTAAATAAAGCATAAACATCTACATTACCGCTTAGGTCATTTTCACTAGCATAAGTTATGAACGTATAACCTGGCGAACTAAAATTTTCAATACTTAAACTTGGTCTTTCAATAACGCCAACAATTTTATAAGTCATTGCCGTGGGATTTATGATATCCTCAATACTGTTATTGTTTTCATCTACTAACAAAGGATCGTTTTGTTCTAAAGGTTGATTATTTGCTTTCGAAACTCGTCTGCCCACATCAAGAGTTATGGTTTCACCCACTTTAAGGTTTACCCGTCCATTAGTTTTTAAATGCGTAGGAATTAATATTTCTTGATTATTTCGTGGTAATCGCCCTTTTACTAAGCGAATAGCTAAGTTATCCAAAGAACTTTGGGTAAATGCTTTAAGCATAGCATAGGGTTTATAAGTATTTAAAGAATTAATATAAGCGTAGCCAATATTTTGCGTAAGATTTATGCTTTCAATTTCTCGGTTTTGGGTAAAAATATTTAAATCTTCTTTAGGAACATCTAAATAAGCAACATGAAAATTACCTTTCTGGGCGGTTTCATAATTAATAAGCGAATCTAAGCCACTGGAAAACATGGAAGCTACTGCGGTAATTAAAGATACCGATAAAATAATCCCAATTATGGTAACAATAGTTCTTTTTTGATTTAATTTTAAGTTTTTAATCGTAAGTTTATTAAGTAAGTTCATCTTATTTCTCCATTATTACTTTGCCATCTTCAATTTTGATGATGCGGTCGGCAACTTTAGCAATTTCCATATTATGCGTAATCATAATAATAGTTTCATTCAACTCTTTATTTGTTTTTTTTAATAAAGCCACAATTTCATCACTAGCCTTGGAATCTAAATTACCAGTTGGTTCATCAGCTAATATTAATGCGGGACTGGTTATTAAAGCCCGACCAATACTTGTTCGTTGTTGTTGTCCCCCAGATAATTCATTGGGTAAATGATTTTGCCGATTTTCTAAATTTAATAATTCTAACATATCATCAAGTCTTTTTTTATCAACTTCTCGATTATCCAAAGCTAACGGTAAAGTAATATTTTCTACCACGTTTAAAATGGGAATTAAATTATAAAATTGATAAATTAAACCAATTTGTCTTCTGCGAAATATTGCGAGCTTATCATCATTAAATGCAAAGATATCCTGTCCATCTATATATACTTTTCCCGATGTGGGACGGTCAACACCTCCAATTAAATGAAGCAAGGTTGATTTGCCACTGCCACTAGCTCCCACTATCGCCACAAACTCCCCCTTGGAAACAGTAAACGACACATGGTCTAAAGCCACCACTTTCGTTGTCCCTTTTCCATAAACTTTCGTTAAATTCTCGACTTTTAAAATTTCCATAATTCACCTCACTTCTAAATTATATTACAAGCTAAGTTACAACTAAGTTACTTTATAAAAAAAATCCATATTATTTCTAATATGAATTATTTAATTAAATTTCGCTCTTTAAAATCATAAAAATCATCTAAATTATTAAAGTTTTTTGTTCCCATCATTGGTTCATATAATTGAATACCTAAAGTATCACCTGTATAGGGATAATAAAATTGTAATTTATTAATTGCATAATGAAGATTAATATTACGATTAATTTCAGCAATAACCATTTCATATTTAGCAATTAAATTACTCACTTGTTCCCCATTAAGTGATCCAGATTTCATTTGTTCTAATAAACTATTATGTTCTTCTTCAGATAAATATTTATAATAACGACTATATACTAAACCATTTAAATATTTTAAATATTCATTTGGAGCATGTAAAAACGTTTTTCTAAGCCTTTTTTGTTTATAAGCAAATGAATCTACATAAAGAGTTTTTTGAGATATATTAGCCATAATATTTCTTGGTAATTTTTTTATAAAAGTATTATAATAGGCAAATATTTCATAACCATCAATATTATTAGGAATTTTTACTTTTTTAAAAAACTCCATTGTTGCTTCTAAAAAACGTTCAAAATCTTTTTCTTCACTTATAATAATATCTGAATATTGAAATAATTCATTTTCGGCAATAATCCTTTCTGATGCATAACCTTTTTTCGTAATATAACCTAAAGACATATCTAAATCACGATTTAACGCATAATAACCTTTAATTTTTTCGGCTATTTCCCAATTATTTCGATCATAAAATGTATCATATAATTTGAGATGAGAATATTCTTTAGGTAAAACAACAAAACCCACAGTTGGGTTAATTGCCTTAGCATTACTTAAATCAATTGAAGAATTAATATAATCGGTAGCATCAGCAATGATTATATGATCGTTATCTAAAGCAATTTCTCCCCATACATGACCTTGGTTAGTTTTACTTCTCTTTATAACATTTATTCCAAATTGTTTTAATATATAAGTATATAATTGAAGCCATTGCGTACATACAACATAAGAAAATATTTTTTCTTTATGAATATTTATTGGAGCATTACCAATTCTTTTTTTAATATTAGGATCAGTTTGAATAACATAAGATACATCATAATATAATACTTTGGCTAGTTCAATATAGGCATATCTAGCAATCAATACTGGATTTGTTAACCGCTTTGCTTGAATAAGATTGATAATATAATCCGTTGCACTTAAAGAAACTAAATTTACAATACTTTCTTTATAAGTGTGATAATTAACAGTATCTATTTGCTTTATAATAAAATCTAATTTTTTTATATAAGCATTAATTATAATTGTATCATTTTCCTTTTTTATTTTATTAAGTATTTCCAAATATTTTTTGGCTTGTTCATAATTTCCTTGGGAAAATACATTATGAGCTATGTCTTCGTCACACTTTTGAATAAAATTAAGAACCTCTTTTGCTAATATTTCATCCATGATAAAATCCCCCTTAAAACAAAAACTATTTTATCATATAATTTCATTTTGTCAATTCTATAATTACATTTGAGTTTCCGTATTTTTTAGAATTTAAAAACATATTTTGATGATTTTTAGTTTACATGTCTAGTAATTTTAAATT
>CANQCI010000028.1 GCA_947589675.1 uncultured Bacilli bacterium
TGCATTGACTGGAAAAGGGTCTAAAAAAACACCGAAGGTGTTTTTTTAATTATCGCGTAGCGATTTCGTACAAAAAAAATGGGTAAATAACCCAAAATATTACTATTAAAAAAGTAATCTCTTCGATTACTCTTCACTACTCACACTATCTTCTAACTTAGCAACAACTTTTTTTAAAGACTCAGCTGCGGCCACTTTTAATTCATTACATTTCTTTTCTAAAACAGGTGTTCCTTTTTCCACGGCTAATTCATATAATTCATTAGCTTTCTTTTCAATTTTTTTAGCTTTTTGTTTCGCTATTTTTAAAACTTTTTCTTTATCTAAACTTTGTAATTCTTCTTCTATTTCTTCAATTTTCTTAGTTAATTTTTCTTTTACTTCTTCCGCATCTAATTCTTTAATACTTTTAGATATTTCTTTTAATTTTTGTGAAATATCATCTCGAGTTTCTTTGCCACTCTTTGGAGCAAATAAAAGTCCTAAAGAAGCCCCAATAGTAGCTCCAGCCACAAATTTACCTATACCTTTATTTTTTCCCATTTTCATCATTCTCCTTTTTTAATTTTTTCTTATTTAATAACTTATTAAATATATTACTAACACAATCTACAAGTCTGTCAGTCATAAAAGAAATCTTATCAGTTGTATAATCAATTATATTAAATACGGAATTTAATGATTTAACTTTTGCATTGACATCATCCACTACTTTTTCGACTTTATTCATTGTAATTATAGTTTTAATTCCTAAAATTATACCAACTATTAATAAAGCAATTAATAATAAATATATTACGATTGGTAAGAATGAAAGCCAAAATTCCATTATAATTCACCATCCTCTCTACTATCATACATAGAATCTATTAAATCAAATAAATCATTTTCTAAAGCACTATCATCATCAAATTCTTTTTTATGATTAGTATTTACAGCCGGTTCTTTAATTAATTCTTCTAATTCTCTATCTATATCATCATATTCATTTACTGACCGTTCGGTTATCTTTTTTGGTTCCTTAATTGGAATTATTTCATCTGAGGTATCCTCTAATAACTCATCAATTGTTCTTACCTTTTGGACTCTTTCAGCTAAAGGTTCTTTAGTTTTAACTGTAACATTATCTTCATAATTTTTTTCAATTGGTTTTTCATCTAAAATTTGCATTGTCGGTTCAAAAGCTTTTTTCCGAACACTATCAATATCTAAATTATCTTTATCAATTTTATCTTTTATATCTTCAATCCGATAATCTTCATTTAAAATTCCATAAACAGGTGATATGATTGGTGATGGTTTAAACTTTTTCCGTTCCGCGGCTTCTCTATTTTCACTCTTTTCACTACGACTTAATTCTGTTCGCTTTTCTAATCTTCTCTTCCGTTCATATTCCATCACATTTGTTGGATTTGGTTTAACCCGTGATGGGGTGGTTGGACGACTAACATTATGGTCAAATTCCTCAGGATCAAAATCCGGAAAAGGAAAACTATTATTATCCCGACTAAAGATATCTTTTTCTTTTTCGCTAGGATAAGTATTCTTTGGAGCGGTTGCCACGGGAGAAGCTGGCTCAACCACTGGAGGTGCTTCAACTACCTCTGGCTTTTTTTCGGGTTGAATTTGCCGTGATATAGGCACTTCTTCCACTTTAGTTTCTTTTTTTTCTTCTTTGGGCGTATCGACTACTTCTTCATCAAATATAATCCCCTTAAATTTTGCTAAAAGACCCATTTTTATTCACCTTCTTAATTTATTAAATCTGTATCTGGAATATCTTGTTCTTCTTCCACATATGTATAATCTCTTTCGATATATGTACTATCACTACTAGTAGTATGGAAAATATTAAATTCTTCTTCGGTATAATTTAAAACATCTTCTTCTAATAAACTACTAATGATACTATCATTTAACTGGATACTTTTTAAAATCTTGATAGAATAGAGAAGACTTTCTTTTAAATCTTCTTCATCTACTATCACTTCTATTTTAGCATAATTATACATAATTTCAATCAAATATTTTTTATTTTCCAGCAAATTTATCTCTACATATCCCTCTTTATCATCAATTGTTATATTTTTAGAATAAAAACATTCTTGACAAGTTTGATAAGTATTTTTAATTTTTTTATTATAACTTATTCCATCAACATATAAATAATACATATCTTTATCACTAGTAAAAACATCATTAAATAACTTACTACTAGTTACTTTTAAACCTCTTGGTAAATAGTATTTATAGCCAGTTCGGTAAATATTAGCTTTTTCCCCTTGGCTTCCTAATAATCCCATAATGTCGTCTATATCAAGGTCATTAACTTTTTGACAGCCAGAAAGAAATAATAGACAAAACAAAAGAATTATAATTTTCTTCATAACTTCACCCTTGCACTAATATTATATCATGGATTTAGATAATTTTTAAAAAGAAATATTATCTATCATTCCTTGGTTTATGTGCTTTTAAATATTTAATTTTAACATTTTCTTTCCTAAATTTTTCTTCATATTCCGTCATAACATTATCAATATCTTTTTCCTTAGCTAAATCATAACTAACATAGTCAATAATATAACCATAATCTTGTAAAGACTCTAAACTATACGAAAATAAATTATCATTATCCGTCTTTTGAATAATAACCGCTTCATCTTTAAATAATTTATCATAACTGGCAAGATAATTAGGACTAGTTAAACGTCTTTTCGCATGGCGTTCCTTGGGCCAAGGGTCAGAAAAATTTAAATATAGACAACTAATTTTATGAGCCAAGATTGGTTCTAAAAGAATGGCATCTTTTATCAATATTTTTAAATTTGGTAAATTATAATCTCTAATTTTTTTAATAGCTACACTCGCCACACTTGAGTATTTTTCCACCCCAATGAAATTAATGTGGGGATTATTTAATGCCATATTTAAAAGAAAATTACCTTTCCCCATCCCAATTTCTAAATGAATTTCATTATTATTAGAAAAACCCTCATCACTATCATAAAAAAAAGTACAACTATTTATAACTTCATCTTTATCTTTAGGATTTCGCATCCGCATTTTGGTTTCACTCCTTTTTAATTAGCATATACTAGATTGTAGGAGGATTTATAATGAAAAAAAATCGTAATTCTTTTTTTAGCGAAGCTAATATGAGCTATGCTAACTACAATCAAAACATGAGTATGCCTGCTAATGCACCTTTTCAAGGGCAAAACTACAACTACCCATATCCGGGCATGATGCCTAATAATATGGGCATGAGTAATGATAGTGAACTCGAAAGTCGACTTGCCAAAATAGAAAGGCAAATTAACCGTTTAGAGCATCGCCTTAATAAACTAGAAGCTACCAATACCTATATTAATGAAGATTACGAAAGTACGACCAACAATATGTATATGCTTTAGCGATAGATGACCATAGCACTAAAACAATACAATTGTTCTTCTCCACACGTTGCAATTGCGACTTGAAACTTAATATCTATTATATCAAAGTCGCCAGAATTTAGAAAGCCATTTAGGGAGTTTTCTAAATCTTTTTCGTGGGACTCATCAATTACTTTTACTTTCAATCTTTATCACCCATTATAAATATAGCCTTTTTATAATCTTTTGACAAGAGATTTTTTTAGCATATTTAGGCGATTTTTGTCGTTTTTTAAGTAGTCTTTTGCCAAGGTGTTAAAACTCTTTTTAAATCCTGATTTTCTTTTTCTAAGAAAGGAAAAGCTACCATTGTTAAGTTATTAAGAACATCATAATTAATTTTTTTAATATTAATATCATTAATTAAATATTTATAATTATTTGTTCTTTGCCAAGCCATCTTGCTAATATAATCCTCTAAGTCATTAAAATATTTTCCTTTTACTAAATATATTTGAGCTAAATTATTTATTTTAAAACATAAATAAGGATATAATTCATTTGTTCCTAAAGTATATAAATTAGAAGGAATAGTAATTCTTTTTAAATAAGTATTTATATTTAACTTTTGGTTATTATTTTGATTAATTAAATTAATAACTTGCCTTACTGACTCATGATAATCCATGGCTAAAAATTGATATAAGATTTCATAAGGAATACGATATTCTAACCGATTACCTGTTATAAAAGCATAATTTCCTATGCCTAAATAATTATGTATTACTTCCTCAGGTAAATTAATTTCTAAAATTACATAGTTTCCTTCTAAGTTTTCCTCTTGATAACGATTTTCACTAATCCAAGCTAAAGCCTCTAATAAACTCGGATAAAAAAACTTCGCCAAATTTTTCTCGAAAGGAAACGAATTACTACCATTATCATAAAAAACGGGACGAACATACGCATAGGAAGGACTTAATATTTGTTGATACCAAAGATTTTGTCCCTCGTTTAATTGCCCATTTTCATAACAAGGATTATTTTTATATTCTAAATTCATTGCTCGGTATAAATACATAAATGCCACCCCTTTAGTGAAACCCTATATTAACATATTTACACCTTGACGTCAAATAAATTTAACACTTCAAGATTGCCTAAAAAAAACTAGAAATTTCTTTCTAATTTTTTACTACAATATTAATTATTTTATTAGGAACAACAATAAATTTAACTATTTCTTTTCCTTCAATATGTTTTATAACATTTGGTGCTTTCAAAGCTTCTTCTTTAGCTAAATCTTGTGAAAAATCTTTTGGTAAATTAACCGTTGCCCGAAGTTTACCATTTACTTGAACTCCAATTTCTAAAGTAGTATCAATCGTCTTAGCATCATCAAAAGTTGGGAAAATTGAAACACATAAAGGTTTACCTAATTTATAATTTTCATTTAATTCTTCAGTTATATGAGGTGCTATTGGATTTAATAAATGTAATAATACCCGATAATCTTCTTTACTAATACCATCTGGATATTTTTCATATTCATTAACCATAATCATTAAGGAAGAAACGGCGGTATTAAATTTTAAAGTTTGTAAATCGTTAATAACTTTTTTAATTGTTTTATGAACTAAAGCTTCATCAGTATAACCAGTTTTTTGATTTAACTTTGTTCCTAATCTAATTACTCGGTCTAAGAAGCGACGGCAACCCTTTAATGACTCAGTACTCCAAGAAGCATCATGTTCATAGTCCCCCATGAATAATTCATAAACTCTTAAAGTATCAGCTCCGTATTCATTAATAATATCATCTGGATTAATAACATTTCCTTTGGATTTACTCATTTTTTCATTATTAGAACCCAAAATCATCCCATGACTAACTCTTGTCCAAATCATTTCTGATTTAGGAACTAAGCCAAAATTATGTAACATTTGTACCCAAAAGCGAGCGTATAAAAGGTGGCGGGCGGTATGTTCCATTCCCCCATTATACCAATCAACACGTTGCCAATATTTCATAGCTTCCATGCTGGCAAATTCTTTATCATTATGAGGATCCATAAATCTTAAGAAATACCAACTAGAACCTGCCCATTGGGGCATTGTATCCGTTTCACGTTTCGCTGGTTTACCACACTTTGGACAAGTTGTATTTACCCAATCCGTAATCTTCGCTAAAGGACTTTCTCCATTATCGGTTGGTTCATATTCAGCCACATCAGGAAGAACAAGAGGTAATTCTTCTTCGGGCATTGGGTTCCACCCACAATCTTCACAATAAATCATCGGAATAGGTTCGCCCCAAAATCTTTGCCGTGAAAAAATCCAATCACGCATTTTATAATTAATTTTCTTTTCCCCACATTGATGTTCTTCTAACCACTCAATCATTTTTGTAATAGCTTCTTCTTTATTTAAACCATCTAACCAACTAGAATTAATATGAACACCATCACCAACCATTGCTCCAGGATGCATCGCATACTCATAAGTTTTATGGTGAAGTTCATCTGTAATTTCTTTTAAAACCACATCTTCTTTTACCCATTCTACTTTAAAGTTTTCATCTTCATCTAATTTTACTTCTTGCATCTTGGAAGAATTTAATTTAAATAAGAAACCAGTTGACTCAATATTAAAATATTTATCTTTATTATAAGCATAGTAATGATGATTAATTTTTGGTAAAATTGAAACTAACTCTAAATCGGTGTACCCTGTTTCCTCAGCAATTTCTCTTTTAGCACATTCTAAAGCGGTTTCACCCTCTTTAATAGTACCCCCGATAAATAAGCGACCGCCCATTTCTCCCCAGTTAAGAGTTAAATATTTTTGGTTTTTTTCATCATAAACAACGGCAACAATCGAATTTTTCTTAGTTTCCTTTTCATGAGGTGTCCCAGTTACTTCTTCTAAAACTTGAATAATGGGAATATTAAATTTTTGAGCAAATTCATAATCCCGTTCATCATGAGCTGGTACCGCCATTATAGCTCCTGTCCCGTATGTAGCTAAAACATAATCACTAATATAAATTGGAATTTTTTCCTCATTTACCGGATTTATAGCATAAGTTCCTGTGAATACCCCCGTCTTTTCCTTATTTAATTCAGTTCTTTCCAAATCATTTTTAAGTTTACAAGCTTCTTTATAAGCTTCTACTTCTTTTTTATGTTCTTTTGTCGTAATCTTATCTATTAATTTATGTTCAGGAGCTAAAACACAATAAGTGGCTCCAAATAACGTATCACAACGAGTGGTAAATACTGTAAAAGTATCGGTAAAACCATCAATTTGAAAATTAACATGAGCACCAATAGATTTACCAATCCAATTAATTTGTCCTAATTTTACTTTTTCAGCAAAATTAGTTTGTTCCAAGCCTGATAACAAACTTTCCGCATAATCACTCATCCGAAGCATCCATTGACTCTTTTCTTTTTGAACTACTTGAGTTCCACATCTTTCACATACCCCACCTGCGGCATCTTCATTAGATAAAACCATCTTACAATTCGGACACCAATTAACCGGAATAGTATCTTTATAAGCCATCCCATGTTTATAAAATTGAATAAATTGCCATTGTGTCCATTTATAATAATCTGGGTCAGTTGTTGAAAACTCTCTGTCCCAATCAAAAGAAAAACCAACTTTTTTCATTTGAGCTCGGAAGGTGTCAATATTCCTTTTGGTAGCTTCCCTAGGGTGAACATGATTTTTTATTGCATATTGTTCTGCCGGAGCGCCAAAAGCATCAAAGCCCATAGGAAACAAAACATTATAGCCTTGCATCCGTTTCATCCTGGCTAAGGCATCATGGGCGGTATAACTTCTTATATGTCCAACATGTAAACCACTTCCACTTGGGTAAGGAAATTCAACCAAAATATAGTAAGGTTCCTTTTTATCATTCGTAATAGCTTGAAAAGTTTTATTCTTTTCCCAATAATCTTGCCATTTCTTTTCCATATCTAATACATTCATATTCATTTTTTCTTCCATCCTCTCTTTACTAACAAACGACCAAATATTTCATATAAGCTATAGATAAGTCCCAGTAAGAGGACAAATCCCACGGCTAATTGCCAAAATATTTTCGTAAATGGTAAATAATAAACTAAAGTTGTTGTTGTCGCAATAATTATGCCATTAATGAGGGCAATATAGCGAATACACATTAATAAATTCATCTTTTTAACATCTAAAGAAAAACGACTTATTAAATAAGATAATTCCATCGTATCTAATAATAATTTCTTTGCTTCTTTCTTATTTTTCTTTTTACCAACGTAAACATTATATTTTCTTTTCAAAAAAATATAATACATTATACTAATAAGTAAAAATATTAAAAACCAATAAATTAATATTTCTTTAATCATATTAATACCTCATTAAAACAAAAAAAGGTCGTGCCAAAGGACGAACTTAATCCGTGGTACCACCTTATTTTTTACTTTATTATCTATACGGGAATAACCCCAATAACAATCCAAAAGCAAGTTCAATTATTTCCTTATTTAGTTTCCACCAACCACTAATTCTCTCGGATAATTCCATAATTTACTACTCTTTCTTCGTCTGTTGTGTTCTTATTATATTAAATTTCGGCTACATATTCAAGTAATTTCATAAACATTTTCACAAAGCGATGGTCTAAGCCATGAAGTTTTTTAATAGCTATTCTTTTATTCTTAATATCCATATCACTAAATATTATTGCGGCGATGGCTTCTTTTAACTTAGTGGTTATTTTTAAATCACTAATTATGGAATTAATATCTTCATTAATTATCCGAACAGCATTTATTTCAATATCTTTACCCCGGCAATTAATCGTTAATTGTTTAGTCGTATCAACATCATGAACCATAACCACAAAATCTCGGTCTTCTAAATAAGTTTCCATTGGTAGTTCAACTTTATCCCCATTAACATATAAATCCACATTATCAGCTTCTCTAGTATTTCTAAAGCGAATTTTGTAATCTCTTTTCGCCGGAATAATCGCCGTCTTCCCTTCCACAGGGTGGATTATTAAGGTATAATTATTTTGTAAATAGTTATAATCTATTGCTGTTATAATATAATAACCTTTTTTATAAAGATTAGTTATACCATCATCTTCATATAATTTATAGACATTCGATTCACCAGGAAAAACATCTATTTCCATGCTTTTAGGAACATTAGTATCATTTTTATTAGCACCTAAATTAGCTAAAGGAATAATTCCTCCCGCTTTAACAAAAAGAGGATAATCTTCATCATTATAAAATACAACATATTTTTTATTCCCAATAAACTTTTTCCCCGTTTTAAAATCATACCAAACACCTTTAGGTAAAAAAATACGTTCAATAGACCGGTTCATAACGGTATCCATCGGCTTAGTAATCGGAGCGACAAAAAATTCTGACCCAAAATAATATTCATTCCGATAAGCTGGTTCATCCATAATTTCCGGATAATTATAATAAAGAGGTTGAATTAAATTTGTCCCATATTTACTATATTTATATCCTTCGGTATATATATAAGGTATTAATCTTTGCCGAAGCAAACAATATTCTCTTGCAATAGTAAACGTTTTAATATCCCATAACCAAGGTTCTCTTTTATAATAAACCCCTCTTTTAGCACTAAAGCGAAAAATTGGACTAAACGTAGAAAACTGGATATATCTTAAATATAATTCATTATCTTCAATTCCATCTTTAAAACCACCAACATCATGACTCCACCAAGAGATGCCTTTATTGCTAGCTAAAGAATTAAAATAAGGTAGATACTTTAAAGTTTCCCAACTAACAATTGTTTCCCCCGAATAATGAATGGGATATTGGTGGCTCGCAATTAAAGAATTACGAGATAAAATTAAAGGACGAATTTGTTCATTATCCTTAAAGTTACGAACATGATAATAATTTAAAGCTTGTAATGATTTTAAATCTTTTTGATAATCTATCCAGAAAAAATCTACGCCATAACTCATTAAATTTAACATAATATTTTTAATATAAAGCGTCATAAAAGTTTTATCAAAAGCATTAAAAGGCACAATTTGCCCATCAGGAATTTGCAAAGCTTCTTTAAATGAGGGATAACATGATTCTTCGGGTCTTACGCCCTCACTAGGGTCAATATTTATGCCTAATTTAACCCCTCGTTCATGAAGATACTTCGTAAACTCTTTGGGGTCAGGAAATAAAGTTTTACTAAAGGTATAACCACTTTTATAAAGATTGTAATTATTTTCATCTTTAATATGCCAAAATTCCCCAAGTAATAAAACAGACAAGGGAATTTGGTATTTATTAAAAGTTTTTACAATGGCAATTGCGTCATTATTAGAATAAATCCGGTCACGGTTCCACCAAATACCTAAAGCATAACGGGGTATCATCGGTGGGTAGCCTGTTAATTCAAAATAATCTTTTAAACATAAACCAAAATCTCTTTTATACATAAATAAATATAAATCAAGATTATTATTGTTTTCTTTCTTAGCAACATAGCCCTCTTCATCTAAATAAATATTATCACTATCATCAACCACGGCAAAACCATCAGTTGAATATAAACCATTAGTCATTCTTATTTTATCATTTTTAAAATCATCTAAGCTTACCCCGGTTGTTTTGAAATTCCTGGCTTCGGGATGTCCATAATACCAAACCCGGTCAGTATTATTTAAAACCACTTTTAAATTGGAATCAGGAGCATACTTAGGACCTAAAAAAGGTTTACCTTTCATATATTGCAACATAAAATATTTAGTCGTTAAAACCAAAAACTTTTCATCTTGTTCTACTTTAAAGACAGGGACTTCAAAGTTCCTATTTTTTACTAATACTGTTTCATTATCACAAAAATTTCCATCTACACTAAATTCTAAGCGTAATAATCGTTCAGTTAAAACAGTGATTCGATAATTTTCGCCACGAAATATAGCCTGTGAATTACTAACAGCATCGATAACATTCGGTAAAAATTGCGAACCAATACTAGCCAATTTATATCCCCTCACTCTTTAAAATCATAACAAATTTAATGATATTTATCAATCATTTCTTTTAAAAATTCATCACTTTCAAAATAATCTATTTTCATTGCTTGCTTGACTTCATTAAGAGTTTTTTCACATTTTTGTTGAGCATATTTTGTCCCCTCTTTTAAAATATTATAAACACTTTCAATATTTTGACTTAAGTTTTCTCTTCTTTCACGAATTGGGCGAAGAATATCTTGTAAAATATTATTTAAAAACTTCTTTATCGCTACATCACCAACTCCCCCTTGTTGATAATGTTTTTTTAAATCATCCAGGTTTTTATATTCTGGTAAATACTTAGCAAAATCCGCATCAGTGGCAAAAACATCTAAATAAGTAAAAACAACATTTCCTTCCACTTGTCCAGGGTCACTTACCTTTATATGATTAGGGTCAGTATACATACTCATAACTTTTTTGGTAATAGTATCTTCATCATCAGATAAATAAATACAGTTGCCCAGTGATTTACTCATTTTAGCTTTACCATCAATCCCTGGAAGGCGTTGTTCTACTTCATTTTTGGGAAGCACAACTGTTGGTTCAATTAAGGTATCCCCATAAATATTATTAAAACTTCGAACAATTTCTCGTGCTTGTTCAATCATCGGTAGTTGGTCTTCCCCCACTGGCACATGAGTTGCTTTAAATCCGGTTATATCTGCGGTTTGACTAATTGGATAATTTAAAAAGCCCACAGGAATACTGGTTTCAAAATTTCTTAATTTAATTTCATTTTTAACCGTTGGATTTCTTTGTAATCGACTTAATGTTACTAAATTCATATAATAGAACGTTAATTCTGTTAAAGCCCTAACTTCGGATTGAATAAAAATATGACTCTTAGTCGGGTCGATACCACAAGCTAAGTAATCCAAAGCCACTTCCATAACATTATCCCTGACTTTTTTTGGATTAGCAAAATTATCCGTCAAAGCTTGGGCATCAGCAATCATAATAAAAATTTCATCAAAATCCCCAGAGTTTTGCATATCCACCCGATTTTTTAAAGAACCAACATAATGTCCAAGATGTAATCTTCCCGTAGGTCGGTCACCTGTTAATATTACTTTTTGCATACTTTCCACCTCATATTTCTAAAAAAAATTATATCATAAGTTAAAAAAAAGACAAAATTAATTGTCTAAAAAATCAGTTCATCAACTTTCCAAGTATTATTTTCTTTTTTAATTATCATCATCGCATTTTTGGAAACAGTTCGTTCATCTTCTTGTTGTTCGATTGTTGTTTTACAAATAATTTTATCATCAGATAGACTTACAATACTCGGATTTTTAAAATCAAAACCATAGGTTGAAGTACCATCAATAATATAAAACTCTCCATCTATATATTGAATATTAAAATTATAAGCATTGTCATTATCTTGAAGATACACAAGAAAATTATTAGTCATAAGAGAGCTGATATAATCCCAGTTAGTGATGGGCATACACCCCATACCATATTGACAATCACTAAAAAAATCATTTTCAATATAAGTATCATAATCCGTACTATATTTAATATCTTGGAGTTCAAAAAAATAACTTGCTAATTTACTTCTTAAGTTTTCCACAATAACTAAAGCTTGGGTTTCTGTTAAAGTATTGACCGTACTCGTACTTGGTAAATTATCTTCCGTTTCACTTTTATTTTGACTTTCATCTAATTTATTATTTTCACTACTTTTACTAGTACTATTATTAGTTTGATTTTTATTTTGGACTTTTGTTTCATTTGTTAAACTAGGATTAGAAAAACTTGCATTATGTAAATTACTATAAAGCCAATAACCGCCAAAACCGAGAAGCAAACCAACTACGAAAATACCTAGACAACCCACAACTACTTTTACTTTTTCTCGCATAATTACCACAACCGCCCTTTATTTTACTATTGACATTAATTTTTAGCAAATCTTTGTCAACAAAAATTTGTAAACTTTACAGTTATTTTACTTTATGCGAGCCATAATCTCTTTATTTTCGGGAGTACCTAAGGTTTCTTGAGGATAATTATCTAACCGAATTTGCTTTTTCAAAGTTAATATCTTTCGCACGGAATTATCAATTTGTTCTTCCTTAATAGTCCCTTTAGCAATACTTTCTTTAATAAGAGGAATAACTTCATCAATATTACCTGGCATAAGTAAAATATCTACCCCCGCATTAATAGCCATCTCCAAAATTTCACTCTTGGTATAATTCTTGGTTAAAGCTTGCATATTTAAAGCATCAGTAATCACTATTCCTTTATAACCTAACTCTTCTTTAAGTAAGTCCATTATAATGGTTTTCGACAAACTTGCGGGAACATAATCATTGGTGATATTAGGTGTGGCTAAGTGTCCTACCATAATCATTGGAGCATCATTTTTTATTGCTTCTATAAAAGGTAGTAAATTAATATTATATAATTCTTCTTTAGTTTCAGTTAAAATTGGTAAATCAACATGGGAATCTGTTTTAGTACTCCCGTGTCCCGGAAAGTGCTTATAAACAGGAATAACATTTTGACTTTCTAAGCCCTTACCTATGGCTACCCCCAAGTTACTAACAACTTGGGCATCACTTCCTAAAGAACGCCCTTTCATAAAACTATTACCAATTGCCACATCCATAACGGGAGCAAAATCCAGATTAACACCTAAAGCTCTAAGTTCTTTGCCAATTACAATCCCGACATCTTGAGCTAAGTTGACATCATTTAACATTCCCAACTTTTCCATCGCCGGAATATAAGTTTTATTGGCAATTTTGGTAAATCTTTGCACTTTGCCGCCCTCTTCATCAGCCCCGATAAATAAAGGAATATTACTTAATTTTTGCATATCATTAACTAAATTAACAACATTATCATAATCAATAACATTATCACTAAATAAAATTATCCCCCCTGGTTTATAAGTCGTAAGCATACTACTAAGATTTTCATCAAGAACAGTGTTAGGAATATCCACGATAAGCATTTGAGCTATTTTTTCATCCAGTGTTAAATTAGTAATATTTACATATTCTTCACTATCTATTACTTCCACTTCTTCATGCTTAACTTTCTTTAAATTTAAAGTTGGTTTCGAAGTTTTTAAACAATAACTTACACCAACACTAATCCCAATTCCCAATCCGATAATCATTAATAACATTCCTATTTTTTTCATAACAACCACTCTATTATTATTTTACCAAATTTTAATCTTTTATCCATCCACAAATTGACAATTATTTTAGGATTTGTTAATTTTAATATATAGGGTGAAGATATGCAAAAAAGAAACTGGTATTTAATCATCGTAATCATAAGTATTCTTTGTATTATGGAATTTGGTGGTATCTATTATTTTTATCATCAGAAAAATAATTCTTTAAATACGGTAACTAAATATAATGTTTCTAAAGAAAATAAAGAAGGAGAAAAAAAGCAAGAATATTTACCCGAAAATATTGAAGAAGTTACAACTTTTAAACCTACTATCAATATTGAACCAGTTATCACTAATCAAGTTTACCAAGAAAGTATTTTAAATGGAGCTTATCCCGAATTAGATAAAAATATGATACCCGTAGTTTACCGGGATAATGAATGGCAAACTGCGGATATTTATGAAAATTGGTATAGTTATGCGGATTTAAAATGGGCTAATGTTGTTTATGTTAAACCCGAATTAACTAGCTATTATCAAAAGTTACCTAGCCACACACCTCTTAATTTTACAGATATTTTAGCTTTTTTTGTTTGGGTACCAAGATATGAATATAAGTTATTTAATGTTAATAATAAGCCTATTCCCGCCCAAATGATTGAAATAAATTTTGTTAATAAAGAAACACCCAAGAAGACTGAACTTCAAAATGGCTTATTTTATACGCATCCCGCTTTTAGTAAAACTAACCAAGAATTAAATGGGTTTTGGATAGCCAAGTTTGAACCATCTTTAAGTGAAGAAGGAACTGTTCAAATTCTTCCTACCAAAAAAACATTAGTAAATATTAATACCGCCCAAATGTGGGATTATGCCCAAAGTTGTCAAAAAAGTTATTCAAGTTCTTACTCATCCCGAATGATTACCAATATGGAATGGGGTGCCATTGCTTATCTATCTTATTCCAAGTATAGTAAGCTTTCAAATAGTGATTATAAGGGGAAGAATAAAGAAATTTTTGTCAATAATGCCATGGGAAAAAGCCTAAATGAATGGACTAATGTTACTACCGGTTGTTCATCCGGGGGCAAATCTTACTTAGGACAAGGCAAATGTCCTTATAATTATGATGTTACTTATTATGGCACTGGAGCATCATCTACGGGTAATATCTATGGAATTTATGATTTAGCCGGTGGTTCTTGGGATTGTGTTATGGCTTTCGTTGATAATAAAAAACTAGGTGGTTATGCGGGTAAATTACCAAGTGATACTGATTATTATGATTTATATAAAGCGGGTAATATGTATGAATATACCAGGGGCAAAATTGGGGATGCCACCAAAGAAGTACTCGACCCTAATAATCAAAACAGTAGTTGGAATAATGACCATGCCTTTTTAGCTACCAAGGAATTTCCCTGGATTAAAAGAGGGGGAACTTTTCGAGGTGGTGGTACCGCCGGACTTTTTTCTTACGGGATTACTGATGCCCTCCCTCGGGGTGATAAAACTTTCCGAGTTATTTTAAGCCAAAAATAAAACCCTGTTTCTAAGGTTTTATTTTTAATATACACTTAATTTCGGGATTAATTAGCCGACTAAAATTTGTCCCATCCGCAATTGATCCGACCACCGTATAATAATGAGTTGGAATAACTACCCGAGGTTTTAGTTGATTAATTAAATCAGCTGCTTCTTGATAATCCATGGTATATGTTCCCCCGATAGGTATTAAAGCAATATCAATATCTTTTAACTTCAATAATTCCTTGGTAGCATCGGTATCCCCCGAAACTAAAATTCGTTTACCATCCATATTTACGATATAGCCAACATAATTTTTTGTCTTGGGATGGTAATCCTTGTTTAAATTATAACTAGGAATAGTCGTAAACTCTACATTTTTAACAGTATAAGTTTTCCTTGGTTTAACTAAAACTAATTGACTTTCTTCAAAACCTAAAGTTAGCATGCTATTTTTGATACTTTCCGGAATTATAATTAGGGTATCCTTTTTAATTATATTTAAAAGTGAGTCTTTATCCAAATGGTCATAATGGTCATGGGTAATAAAAACTAAATCCGCATCATTTAAGGGTTCCTCGATTAAATAAGGGTCAAAGTATAGACAAAGATTATCAGTTATTTTAATACTACTTTGACAATTAATAAATATTTTATCTTCCATAAATTTTCACCATTTATATTTTACCATATATTAATTAGTTATATGGGATTTTTTTACTAATATTTTATCTAAAGTAGCTAATATAGGCGGAAGTAAAAATAAGATTAACAAGGTGGAACAAATGGTACCTTTGGAAATTGTTAAACAAATCTTGGAAGCGGTTGCTGAACCTAAATAACCAATAATAAGGGTGACAATGGATAAGATAGAAGCACTCGTAATAATTGTATTTATGGATTTATTATAAGCATTAATAATTGCTTCTTTTACCCCCAAAGTATCTCTAGCTTCTAAATAATAGCTAGTATAAAGAATTGCATAGTCAATGGTTGCTCCCATTAAAATACTTTGAACAATTAAAAGAGAAATAAAGTAAACATTGCCATATTGGAAAGATAATATTCCCATAGTTATATAAACTGCGGTTTGAATTAAAACCACTAAGATAAACGGAATAATAAGAGATTTAAAGGTAATAGCTACGACTACAAAGATAAATAAGGCGGTTAAAAACGTAATAAAATTAAGTTCACTGGCAAAAGTTTTAGTCATCTCAAAAGACATGGCACTATTACCTACAACATAAATATTATTCGTGCCTAAATCATCATTTAATCTCGTTAAGAAACTATAAGTCTTTTGGTCTTCAAATGGATATTTCGTATTTAAAACAACCCGACTATAATTTTTACCCACAAGTAAATTCTTAGCCTCATTAACATCAGTTTTCGCTTTTTTTATATCATTTCGTAAATCATCTTGTAAAAAGTTAGTAAACCGTTCATCATTTAAAATATCATCATTTAAATAATTAACAAACTCTTCAACAGTCATTGTCCAAGCATTATTAAAATTATTTTCACTACCATAATAAATATATAATAAATCAATTAAATCTTTTTCAACATCATCACTTAACAAAGTTAATATAGCTATTATTTCTTCTTTTGTATATTTAGTTTGTTTCACGGAGTCACTAATTATTGTTTTTAAGGATTTAATTTTCTTAATTTTATCCTCAGAAAAATTAGCTTTATATTCTTTATTAGTTAAAACATCATCTAGTAAAAAGTTAACAAATTCACTATAAGATAAACTAATACTTTTATTTTTATAATTAACATCATATAAAGAATATAATAACTTAAGTTTATCTTTGTCCATATTAAGTAATTTGGCTAAATTAGCATAACTATATCGGCTATTTGCTAAAGTCCCTTCACTTATGTTTTTACTGATAGTTAAATTAGTAATTGTCGCTTGATCTAAATTTAGGGTTTCATCATCTTGATTAGCTAATAAAAAGTTTAAGAAATTATATGGACTAATTTGATAACCATTTACTTCATATAAACTATATATTTTTTTATTTAATTCTAAATCGATATTTAAAATAGAACTTAATTCTTGATAAGTATAAGTTGTATTTTTTAAGGTACTATCAGCGACGTTATAAAGCGTTGTTAGATTACTTTGCGTAGTACTATCCATTTGAGCTTTTAAAATATCACTATTTAAGATAGCCTCACTAAAGGCAAGGGGCGTCATAACCCAAGCATCTGGATTAGTTTTATAACTTATTAATGTATAAAGCTTTTGAACTTCTTGGGCGGGGATACCCGTTAAATTAGCAAGCTCACTAGCACTTAATGCCCTTTCCTTATCTTCATCAGGAATATTACTAAAAATGCTTGGGTCAATTGCTACTTCATCTCCTAGTAAAGGAAGAATTGCCTCTATTTCCTTTAAAGTATGTTTATCTTCATTAAGACTATTAAATATAACAAAGTATATTTGTTCAACACTTTTTAAATCTAAACCATAAAGATTAGCCATATTTTCGATATCTAAAGGCGTATTTAAAAGTTCTTGATTAGTAAAATTCTTTAATAAATTTAACTTATTAACCGTATCTTGATTAAAACTACTTTGATAACTAGGATTAGTTGCTACTTCATTTAAAACAAAATCTATATAATCTTTAATAGTTAATTTAAGCTTTGGTTCATTTTTAATTATATAATATAAATATATATTGTTAATATCTTCACTATTTTTCCCAATTATCTTTGCCATATCATTACTATTTATTTCTTTATTTAAAGTATTTTTATCAAGAAATGGCTTAATACTATCTAAACTAGCTAAATTTTCTTTACTTATTTGGTCTTTATACTTACTTTTTAAAAGATAATTATTAATAAAATTAACAAATTCTTGAACCGTCATAGTCGTTTTAGTATTTAAAGAATTATAGTAAATTAATAAATCTTGAACTGTATCTTCTTCAATTTTAAAAGTTGTGGCTATTTCCTTTAAAGTTCTTTTTTTATTAGCTAGGGATATATTGGTAAAATTATTTAAAGTATCAATATTTTTTCGCATTTCATCATCGATTTTTTCGTTCATTTCTGGATTAGCATAAATATCTGATTTTATAAAATTAATAAATTCCGGAAAAGTAATTTTATTAGCCGTATCTTTATTATAATAATTATAATAAATAATTTTTAATAAATAATCATCTACCGAGGTATCAACTCCCAAATCGGTAAATAAAGAATTTAATTTATCATAAGTCGTTGCTTTATTTAGGGTATTACCATAACATAAAACATCATTAAGATAATTATTTTGTTCTAATTTTTGACAATAATTACTGATAATTTTTTCATTTTTATTAGCATAAATAATTGCCATTTGATTGTTTGGATTAAAAACTTTTTGAATTTCATCATTTTCATTATCAGTAAATAAAAAACCTAGATTTCCTTTTAAAAGAAAACTGACAATAAAAACAATAATAAATAGTAAAGCCCCAAAGCCATGGAATTTATAAACTAATTTTCCTAAACCATCTAACTTGATGTTGGGACATTTTTTATGAGTTTTCGTTATTAAATTATCAAAAGTTAAAATTAACATCGGAAGACACGTAAAGATGGAAAGTAAACTAAACAATACCCCTTTGGCTAAGACAAAACCTAAATCCCGTCCGATGGTAAAACTAATGAATACCAAAGCAAGTAATCCCACGATTGTTGTCACGGAGCTACTGGAAATCGAAGTAAAGGATTTATATAAAGCTTCTTTCATAGCTTCGATATTATCCGGATTTTTTTCTTTTTCTTGGCGATAACGATTAATTAGCATAATGGAATAATCCATTGATAGAGCTAGTTGCAAAATTGCGGCAATAGAATTAGTTATACTAGATATTGAGGGAAAAATTATGTTTGTCCCTTTATTTAGGAAAACTCCCATCCCAATTGAGGTTAAAAACAAAAATGGTTCAATATAAGAATCACACATAATAATTAGGATAATTAAAGCACTACCAATGGCTACCCCCACAATCCAAGTTGGTAAAACTACTTTATTTTCATCAGCTATATCACCACTTGTTTTTAGAAAATATTTAGCATATTTATTTACGACATCGTTATAAATTGTTTTGGCTTCACGAGAATCTTTACCAACATCTGCAGTTAGAATATAAAGAGTGTAGCCATCTTTATTATAATTTTCGGTATTGTCATAGGCTACTTCTTCAACATGAGAAATATCTTCTAATTCACTTTTAATCTTATTTTTCTCTTCCTCAGTTAAATCCTTAAACATCAAATTTAAAGTACTAGTTTCCTCACCGGCAAATTCTTCTTCCATTATGTCGAGTCCTTGCCGCACAGCACTATCCTTAGGTAAATATTTGTTAATATCACGGTTAATATTTACTCTTTGAGCTAAGAATAAAGAACCAATCGTAAGTAATATAAATACTAAAAAAACACCTTTTCTTTTTTCAACGATAAAATCGGTTATTTTGTGCATTTTTATCCCCTCTTTCTAAACAATCGCCATTATATAATACTCTTTTTTCAAAAAAGAATTAACAACAAATTCTATACATTTGTTCAAATTTAGACAAATGTATACAAAATATTAAAATTTTGCTATTATATTAATGGAAGTGATGTTACATGAAATTAAAAGAAATTAATAATTCTTCGAAAAAAACTAAAGAATTAATTAAACAAGAATTTGCTCTTTTAATTGCCGAAAAAAAAGAAATTAAAAATATAACGGTGACGGAGTTAGTCAAAAGAGCTAATTTAACCAGAGGAACTTTCTATGCTCATTATGATAACATTTATGATGTGGCTAGTGAAATTCAAAGTGAATTATTGACTAAAATTTTTACTTATAATACTAATTTGCAAACTAAAAATGATCTATTTAATTATATAGATTCTATTTTTGCTTATTTAAAAGAAAATGAAAAAATGTTTAAACAACTTTTAACTTCTGATGATTGTATGTTATTTTTAAATCGCTTAAATAAAAAAATTTCCACTTCCCTTGCAAGCACTATTGGGCATAACACTGGGCACTTAAGTATTTTATTTTTTACTAATGGGGTTTTAAATATTTTAATCCAGTATTTTCGTGGGGAAATTAGTGAAAATTTAAATGATATATGTGATTATATAAAAGATGTATCTCAACATTTATTTTTTAATAACAATTAGAATTTAATAATTTCATACTTATCATTATTTATATATTGAGATAAATTACCTTTGGCGGGTTCCATAAAAAGTTCAAACTTATAAGTTAATAAACCACGAGTTATAACAATAGCTTGCCTTTCATTATTAATTTTTGTTAAATATGAATATAATTCCGTCATTGATATTTTAAAATCATCTACTAAATAATCTTCTTCATCAACTGAACAATATAACGAAAATAATCCTTCATCTATATCAGTATAAATCATTATTCGCAAAAATATCCTATCATTTATATTCCATATTAATTCATTATCACTTATTTCATAATTTCCTTTGAAATTATCCTCAGTCATTTTATTTAATAATTCATCTAAATTTTTGGGTATAAAATTATTCATAATTACCGTCCTTTTTATAATTATATTTTACTAAATTAATTTTATTTTTAAAAGTCATTATTTTAACGTAACGCAAAAAATTATTGAAAACAGTCTACTACTTATGTTATAATCTACTTGTTAGTTAAATGCAGATGTAGTTTAATGGTAGAACTACAGCCTTCCAAGCTGCTAACGGGAGTTCGATTCTCCTCATCTGCTCCAGTGACGTTTCTGTTCGAACTTTTATAGTTTGAACTTAACATATATAA
>CANQCI010000029.1 GCA_947589675.1 uncultured Bacilli bacterium
TGAAGAGCCGTATGCGGGAAATCTGCACGTACGGTTCTGAGAGGGTTGTATGGGGTGACCCATACTTCTACTCAATACCGAAAAGACGGAAACAAAGAAAAAATCGAAGAAATAAGTGATGAAAAATTCACTGAACGTTTTGCTATGCATATATTGCCAAAAGGTTTTCGCAAAATAAAGGCTTATGGTATATTTGCTAATGCTTATCGTGAAGAAAGAATTGCAAAAATCAAGGAAGTCATCAGCAAAATACGTGATCGAATAATCGAGTTTGTGAGAAAAGAAGTATTTAAAAGATGTTGTCCTGAATGTGGAAGCGAAGATGTTGAGATAATTTCAATCGACAATCTACTTGAATTGCCTACCTGATGACAACAAAAATGCGGTATATTGGAATTTTTAAAAAACAATAATGTTGTTTACTCTTTAGTATGGAAAAAATTGCCAAAAAATGAGTAAATTGGGAGGTGAAAGGTGCAAAATGCATGACTGAGGTGAAATTTGGGGGTGTCAAAGAGGGGTAAAACTTAATTACTTTACACAAGGGGAAAAACGGCGGCCTTATCGCTGGGCAATTTCGTACAAAACGGGCTTTAACAAAAGTGTTGTTTGACAACACTTTACATTGCGTGGGAAAAATTTTGTTAAAACCCTAGTTTTTTTTTTTTTTTTTGATAGTATGGGCAAAATTGAGGGTGCTAAAAAATATGGAAAAATCTAGAAAAGAAAAAAGTTTGATTGTGCTTACGTTGTTGATGCTTTTAATTGTTGTAGTTGGTGCAACTTATGCTTACTTTGCCGCCCAAAAGGGAACTGGTGGTAGTGCCAACATCGAGGTTGGTGCTGGGACAACTGACTCCCTAACATTTCAGGCTGGAAATGCCATCAATATCACAGCATCAGCTGATGATTTTTATCAAGGAGCTGATGATAAAACAGGAAATTCAACAGCGACAGCTACATTAGTACCTAATAATACCACGAATGAAGCAACAGATTATTATAATGTATATTTTATTATTGATGAAAATGATTTTACTTATTCAACTGATGATGAACAAGTAGAATTACTTTTAAAAATAACAGACCCAGATGGCGAAGCGGTAACTAATATCGATGCTTTAGCCTATAATCAAGAATTACAAGGATTTGATATAACCAAAAGAAAAAGGGCTTTTAAAGTAGCTTTAAAAGATGAAATAAAAGCAACAGATATTAATGGTTTTAGTGAAGAATGGCAAATAGAAGTAATTTTAAGAAACTTAGAAGCTGACCAACAAAAAAATACGGGTAAAACTTTTCAAGGCAAAGTATTAATTACTACAGATACGGAAGATACATATATAATTCCTGAGTTAAATAGCATAACTGAGACTTCTAAAACATATGATAGTATAACAGTAAATTTACTAGAAAATGAAAATCATACAGCTGAAATAGATAAGTATTATTATGCAATTGAAGAAACTGATGAAGAACCAGCAACAGCAAGTATTATGAGTATTGCTCAAAAATTGGAACCAACTTATATTGAATGGAGTGAACCAACCTACACATTTACAGAAATAGATGGGCAGCCTTTAAAAGAAAATCAAAATTATAAAATATATGCTTATTTTAAAGATGTCCAAGGAACTATGAGTGAGGTAAAAACAGCTATTGTTAAAACAGATAAATATAATCATGTAACCGTAACGGGATTTACAAGTGAAATATCTAATCATAGTATTAAAGTAACAGCAACAGCAAGTGCTGGAGCTAATCCAGTAAAAGATTATGCTTTTAAAATAGAAAATGACGATGTTTATGGAGAATGGAGCGATTGGCAAACTGAGGCTGAGTATACATTTAATAATTTAAAAGCGGGAATGAATTATAAAATTCAAGTAAAAGCTAGAGATACATTAGATAAAGAGTCTATAACAAGCTATGATAAGGAAGAAACAACAACACCTTATACTGTAAATGTTGATATTACTGGAGGAACATCAACCCCAGAAAGTACAACAGTAGTCGAAAATGGTACAGCAACATTTACAATAGCGGCGAGTGCTGGTTATGATATAACAACAGCTAAAGTAATAAGTGGAGAATGTTCCTTAAGTGATAATAATACAATGTTAACTGTTAGCAATGTAACAAGCGATAGAACTTGTAAAGTTGTAATTTATCAAATTTTACCATTAAATCAATATATTATAAGTAAAGTAAATACTGATGTTGGCTTAGGAACATTAGAGAAACATGATGCAAATTTATTAAATGGTGCTCAAGATAATAGCTATCGTTATTCCGGAAATAATCCAAATAACTTTGTCTGTTTTGGAAGTGGTAGTGAAAATTATAACAATGGAACAGGGACATGCCCCGACACCAATTTATATCGGATAATTGGTGTATTTAATAATCAAGTCAAATTAATAAAATCGGAATACATAAAAAGTACAGAATTGGGAATAGCCAGTGATGGTAAGCCAAGTACATCAGTTCTTGATAATTTAAAAAGAGTAAAAGTAGCACCAAGTGAAGGATTTTACTGGAATCAAACAGCTGATAATACATGGGAAAGTAGTACATTATATCAAGCGTTAAATAATGGAACTAGTGGTTACTTAAGTAAATTAGGTACAACCTGGAAAAATAAAATAGCGACAACAACATGGCATGTAGGAGGACATGATGATAATATGGTAACCCCAAAAGTAATGTATGATGCTGAAATAAAATCAACACCAACAGTATCCGCCCAAATCGGTTTGATGTATGCTTCGGACTATGGATTTGCGAGTGCATCAAGCAGTTGGACATCAACCTTATATCGTTATGCTAATACTGGTAATAACAACCGAGAAAATAACTGGTTATATAATAATGTTTATGAATGGACAATATCGCCCCGCTCCAACATCTCCAACCTTGCGTTCCTTGTCGGCAATGACGGGACTGTGTACCACAGCTTCTGCTACGTCGACAACTCTGCGTACGGGGTTCGGCCGTCCTTTTATCTGAACTCTGATGTAAAAATTAAAGTTGATGATGCGATAGGTGATGTTGACCATCCATTCCGTATTGTCGTATAGCACAAAAATGCTTGACAAAGGTTTAATAAAAAGAATATAATATGGACACAGACAAAGGTTAAGAATGAGATAAGAATTATAGAGAAATTTTTTTAGAGAGTCCTTGGTCGGTGCGAAAGGATAAAAGGCATCTATGATTTATCACTCAGGAACTGAATAATTGAAATTATAGTAAATTATTTCGCTATTAAAGCGTTATCATTAAATGAAGTGTGTGGATAACAAATTAAGGTGGTACCGCGGATTTAAGTCTATTCGTCCTTATGCTAAGAAATTGGCATAAGGCTTTTTATATGGAGGAAAGATATGAAAGATTTTAAAAGTTTAAGTAAAGAACCAGTAAATGTGGTGGAAGCAAGTATCAGGGAAAGATGGCTAAAAGATGATATTTTAAATAAATGTATCAGTAATCGTCAAGATAGTGAATATTTTGTTTTTTATGATGGTCCGGCGACTGCGAATGGACATCCAGGTTTACACCATATGGTTGCCAAGTTTTTAAAAGATACTATTTGTAAATATAAAACTATGCAAGGTTATAAAGTTTTAAGAAAAGTAGGATGGGATACCCATGGTTTACCAGTGGAATTAGAGGTTGAAAAACAATTAGGTTTTACGGGGAAAAAAGATATTGAAAAGTATGGAATAAAAGAATTTAATGAAAAGTGTCGTGAATCAGTTTGGAAAAATGAAGAAACTTTTACAGATTTAACTAATAAAATGGGACAATTTATTGATATTAAAAATCCATATGTTACCTATGATAATAATTATATTGAAACAGAATGGTGGATTTTAAAAAAATTCTTTGACGAAGGTTTGTTCTATGAAGGGGCTAAGATCCTTCCTTATTGTCCTCGCTGTGGAACAGGTCTAGCTTCCCACGAAGTAGCTCAAGGCTATGAAGAAGTAAGTGTAGAAACTGTCATTGTGCCAATGAAGAAAAAAGATGAAGATGTTTACTTTTTAGTTTGGACAACAACACCATGGACATTACTTTCTAATGTAGCAATATGTGTTAATCCTGATGAAGATTATAGCTTAGTAAAAAGTGGTGATTATAAATTTATTTTAGCCACTAGTTTAGTTAAAACTGTTTTAGGTGATAAAGCGGAGATTATTGATACTTTTAAAGGAAAAACTTTAGAATATACGGAATATGAACAATTAATACCAGAATTAAAGCCTGATCGAAAAGCTTTTTATGTAGTATGTGATAGCTATGTTACTATGACTGATGGAACCGGCATTGTTCATATAGCTCCAGCTTTCGGGGAAGATGATGCTAAAGTAGGACGTAATTATAATTTACCTTATTTAAATCCAGTGGGTGATGATGGAAAATATACTGAAGGTCCATGGAAAGGTATGTTAGTTTTTGATGCAGATAAAGAAGTAATTAAATATTTAAAAGAAAATGATAAGTTGTTTAAAAAACAAAAAATAGTACATAATTATCCTCATTGTTGGCGGTGTCATTCTCCATTAATTTATTATTCTAAGCCATCATTTTATTTAGAAATTACCAAAATAAAAGATAAAATTATTGCTAATAATAAAACTGTTAAATGGTATCCAAGTTATGTTGGAGAAAAAAGATTTGGTAATTGGCTGGAAAATTTAAATGATTGGGCAATATCAAGAAATCGTTATTGGGGAACACCACTTCCTTTATGGCGGTGTAGCTGTGGACATCAAATCATGGTGGGCTCTCGGGAAGAATTAATTAATTTAGCCGAAGAAAAAATTGATATGTCAATTGATTTGCATCGTCCCTTTGTTGATGATATCCACTTTACTTGTCCCGCCTGTGGAAAACAAATGAGTCGGGTCAAAGATGTTATCGATTGTTGGTTTGATTCTGGTTCGATGCCTTTTGCTCAATACCATTATCCTTTTGAAAATGTCGATATATTTGAAACCCAATTTCCCGCGGATTTTATCTGTGAGGGAATTGACCAAACTAGGGGTTGGTTTTATACCTTATTAGTAATCTCTACTTTTGTAAAAGGGGTAAGTCCTTATAAAAATGTCTTAGTAAATGATTTACTTTTAGATGCCGAAGGGAAAAAAATGAGTAAAAGTAAAGGGAATATTGTTGAACCATTTACAACCATGGAAAAATATGGAGCTGATGCCGTTCGTTTCTATATTCCTTATGCTTCTCCAGTTTGGGTGCCTTTAAAATTTGATATTAATGGTTTAAAAGAAGTTCATTCCAAATTCTTTAATCCTTTAAGAAATTGTTATAATTTCTTTACGATGTATGCAACCACTGATAATATTGATATTGATGAGTGTCAAATTGAAGTGGAAAAAAGAGAAGAAATTGACCGGTGGCTTTTAAGTCGTTATCATAAATTATTAAAAAAAGTAACTATGGCTTATGAAGAATATGATTTAAATAAAGTAGTTCGAGCTTTAACAGATTTTGTTTCTGATGATTTATCTAATTGGTATATTCGAAGAAATAGAGATCGTTTTTGGAAAAATAAATTAGATGATTCTAAAAAAGCAGTATATATGACAACTTATGAAGTTTTAAAAGGCTTATCTTTAATGATGGCACCAATAGTTCCTTATTTATCTGAGGAAATATATACTAATTTAACTGGTGAATACTCTGTTCATACCGCCGATTTTCCTTCATATAATGAAGTTTTAATCGATGAATTATTAGAAGAAAAGATGGATTTAGTAAGAGAATTAATCAGTGTGGGAAGATTTGTTAGAGAAGAAGAAAAGATTCGGGTTCGGCAACCTTTAAGTGAAATATTAATTGATGGTAAAAATAAATTATTACTAGGTAATTTAACGGAATTAATTGAAGAAGAATTAAATGTTAAGAAAGTTACTTTTGTTACAGATACTTCTAAGTATATGAATTTTACGGTTAAACCTAATTTTAAAGAAGTAGGTAAAACTTTAGGGAAAGATATTAAAGAATTTCAAAATAAGTTATTAGATTTAAGTTTAGAAGAAATAAATAAAATTCGCAATAATGAAATAATTAAGATGACTATTGGGGATAATACTTTAGAAGTTGATTCAACCATGGTTGATATTAGATGTAATGCTAAAGAAGGTTTTAGTGTGGGTATGGAAAATAATAATTATGTAATTTTAAATACCACTTTAACTAATGAGTTACTTGATGAGGGAATTGCTCGGGAATTTATTTCAAAAGTTCAACAATTAAGAAAAAATAAAGAATTTGAAGTAACAGATCGGATTATTATTGAATATGAGGGTGCAAAAGAAATTACTAATGCTTTAACTAATTTTGAAGATTATGTTAAAAAAGAAACTTTAGCTGTTAGAATTGAGATAAAGAATAATTTAAAAGAAGTAATTGATATTAATGGTTATGAAGTAAAGATTGCTATTTTAAAGAAGAATTAATCTTCTTTTTTATTTAGATTTTACATTAAATATATTTTATGAAATGTCCTAAACTATTTATAATTTAAAAACAATAAAATATTAGTTTTTAAATTTACAAGCCAAGATGATGTAAAGTTAGGAAATTCTATTTACATTTAAAGCATAATTATGATAGAATTTTAATATAAAAGAGTAAAGAGGTGTTTATCCAAGATGATTGATTTTATTTATAAGCTTTATGGATATGATCATTTTACATTATATTTGACAATTATTATTGTAATTTTAATTGCTATTTTTGTCATTGTTTTAATCTTTGGAAAAAAAGACCAAAAACTTGAAGAAACAAGGAGATTAGAACAAATTAAATTAACTGGAAATGAGAAAGTTAAAGAAACTAAGAGTTTTAAAGAAGAAAAGAAAGAACCAGTTAAAGTTGAAGTAAAAAAAGAAATTATTGAAGAAAAGAATGTTAATGTAACCGTATTTGAACCAAGTAAAGTTGAAGAAGAACCAGTTATGATAAAAGAAAAAGAAGAAGATACACCTGTTTATAGTGATTTACCAGAAATTAATGAAAATATGCCAATTAATTTAGATGAATTTACGAATTTTGAAATTGAAGATGAAGAAGAAATAACACCAATAAAGAATTTAGATGATATTGATAAATCATTAGAAAAAGATTTAAGTAATTTACAAAGTATTAAAAAAGAATTTGGGGATATAGAAATTCCTACGAAAGAAATTAAAGAAGAAGTAGTAAAAGAAGATAAAAGTTTTCACCCATCAGCAGTATTCTCCTCAGTTTATGTTAATAATGAAGCTAAAGTTAATAATAATGACGATGATGATTTTGATTTACCAGATTTAATTAGTGATGATAATAAAGTAAGTAGGGAAGATACATCTATTCCCGAAAAAAAGCCGGAAGAAATAGTTTTAAAAGATAAAGGTTTTAGTGTAGATAGTTTAATTAATGAAACTTATAATTTGAAATAACGTACCATTATTGATACGTTTTTTCTTTGGAAAATCTTAATTTACCCCGTAAGAAAATCATGCTATAATTAGTTTGTGATTTATTTAATCTATTCTAAAATATTGGAAGAAAGGAAGAAAAAAGATGGCAAAATACGATGAAACATCAATCAAAATTTTAGAAGGACTGGAGGCAGTAAGAAAGCGTCCAGGCATGTATATAGGTAGTACCGATAAAAGAGGGATGCACCATTTAGTTTGGGAAATTGTTGATAATTCGATAGATGAAGTTATAAATGGTTATGGAAACCATATTAAAGTTATTATAAATCAAGATGGCAGTGTAACTGTGGCTGATAATGGTCGGGGGGTGCCAACCGGTTTACATGAATCGGGGAAATCCGCTTTAGAAGTTATTTTTACTATTTTACATGCCGGTGGTAAATTTAGTGAAGCTGGTTATAAAGTAAGCGGGGGACTTCATGGGGTTGGGGCTAGTGTCGTTAATGCCTTAAGTAAATATTTACAAGTTATTAGTTATCGGGATGGCGTTATTTCCATGATGGAGTTTTGTAATGGAGGCAAAATAAAGACCCCCCTTACTGTCATGGGTAAAACTAATAAAACGGGGACAATTGTTAAATTTTTACCTGATCCGGAGATATTTAAAAATTGTAATTTTTCCTTTACAACTATTAGTGAAAGAATGCAAGAAACCGCTTTTTTACAAAATGGTTTAACTATTGAAGTTATTGATGAAGCGGATAATAAAGAAGTTAAATATCATTATGACTTAGGTTTAGTAAGTTTTATTGATTTTATGAATGAAGAAAAAGAAACTTTACATAAAGTTATTAATTTTAGTAGTTCTAAAAGTAAGATAGATGTCGAAATTGCCATGCAATATACTAATACTTATAATGAACAAATAATGTCCTTTGTTAATAATGTTAAAACAGTTGATGGGGGAACTCATGAAGTTGGTTTTAAAACGGGGATTACTAAAGCCTTTAATGATTATGCCAAAAATAATAATTTATTTAAAGCTAAAGATGGTACACTTGATGGAGCTGATGTAAGAGAAGGACTAGCCGCAGTTATTAGTTTAAAAATTCCGGAGGAGTTACTTCAATTTGAAGGGCAAACTAAAGGAAAATTAGGAACCCCCGAAGCTCGAAGTGTAACGGAAAGTATTACTTATGAGTCTTTAAAATTTTATTTGGAAGAAAATAAAGAAGTTGCTCGGGCGATTTTAGATAAAGCGATGAAAAGTAAAGTCGCCAGAGAAGCGGCGAGAAAAGCCAGGGAAGAAGCTCGAAATGGTAAAAATAAAAGTAAGATTGAGAAAAATTTGTCGGGTAAACTTGCCCCCGCTCAAAGTAAAAATCCCAATCTTAATGAACTTTTCTTAGTTGAAGGAAATTCTGCCGGAGGTTCGGCGATTGGGGGAAGAGATCGGAAGTTTCAAGCGATTTTGCCTTTACGGGGGAAAGTTATTAATGGCGAAAAAGCCTCTATGGATGATATGTTAAAAAATGAAGAAATAAATACGATTATTCATACGGTTGGAGCTGGTGTTGGGCAAAGTTTTGATGCTAAAGAATCGAATTATGATAAAGTTATTATCATGACTGATGCCGATGTTGATGGAGCCCATATTCAAGTTTTACTTTTAACTTTTTTCTACCGTTATATGCGGGGGTTAATTGAAGCAGGGAAACTTTATATTGCAATGCCGCCTTTATATAAACTCGAATATGGTAAAAATCGTTACTATGCTTATACAGATGAAGAATTAAACGAAATAAAAAATAATAATACCGGAAAATATAGTATTCAAAGATATAAAGGACTTGGGGAAATGAACCCTGAACAACTATGGGAAACCACCATGAATCCGGAAAGTCGAAGTTTAATTCGGGTAACGATAAGTGATGCTTCCTTAGCGGAAAAAAGAGTGAGTGTTTTAATGGGGGATAAAGTTGAACCTCGTAAAGATTGGATAAATGAAAACGTGGAATTTACCATGGAAGATGATTACAGAAATTAGGTGACTTATGGAAAATGTCTTAAAACGAATTGAAGATTATGCATTAGAATATATTATGGGCGACCGGTTTGGAAAATATGCCAAAGAAATTATTTTAGACCGAGCTATTCCCGATGTTCGTGATGGCTTAAAACCGGTGCAAAGAAGAATCCTTTATTATATGTTTGATGAGAAAAATACTCATGATAAAGCTTATATTAAATGTGCGTATACTGTAGGAGGGGTTCTAGGGAAATTCCATCCGCATGGGGATTCCTCGGTTTATGATGCCATGGTCAGAATGAGTCAGTGGTGGAAGCAAAATGCTATTTTAATTGATATTCATGGGAACAATGGGTCAATGGATGGCTATCCTGCTGCAGCTTATCGGTATACTGAGGCTCGTCTTTCCGAAATTAGTGAAGAACTTCTAAAAGATTTAGATAAAGAAACAGTCGCATGGGCACCGAACTTTGATGACCGCTTTTTAGAACCGACAGTTTTACCTGCGAAATACCCCAATCTGCTAGTTAATGGCTGTAATGGGATAAGTGCGGGTTATGCGACTAATATTCCCCCCCATAATTTAGGGGAAATAATTGATGCAACTATTAAAAGAATTGACTCACCTAATTGCTTTTTAGATACTATCTTAGAAATTGTTAAAGGACCAGACTTTCCAACAGGTGGTATCGTTGAGGGCAAAGAAGGAATAATATCCGCCTTTAAAACCGGACGAGGTAAGGTAATTGTTCGGAGTAAAATTCATTTTGCTAAAGAAAAAAGTAAAGACCAAATAATTATTGATGAAATTCCTTTTGAAGTTAATAAAGCTCAGTTAGTAGCCAAAATTGATAGTATTAGAATTGATAAAAAAATCGAAGGAATTGCCGAAGTCCGTGATGAAACTGACCGGGAAGGTTTAAGAGTAGCTATTGATTTAAAAAATGGAGCTAATAAAGAATTAATTTTAAATTATTTATTAAAAAATACTGATTTACAAATTAGTTATAATTATAATATGGTGGCAATTGATAAAAGAACGCCAAAAACTTTAGGTATTTTAGAAATATTAGATGCTTATATCGATCATCAAAAAGAAGTAATTTTAAAAAGAACTCAATTTGATTTAAAAACTTATAATTTAAGATTACATATTGTTTTAGGGTTAATTAAAGCTATTTCTATTTTAGATGAAGTAATTAAAGTAATTAGGGCTAGTAAAAATAAAGCTGATGCTAAACTTAATTTAGTGGATAAATTTAAATTTAGTATGGAACAAGCTGAGGCAATTGTGACCTTACAATTATATCGTTTAAGTAATACAGATATAGTTACTTTAGAAGAAGAATGTGCTAATTTAAAAAAAGAAATTGCTTTATGTGAAGAAATATTACAAGATGAAAGTAAATTAAAAAATGTCATGAAAAGTGAATTAAGAGAAATCAAGAAAAAATATGCTACGCCAAGAAAAACAGAAATAAAAGATGAAATCACGGAAATAAAAGTTTCCAAAGAACAAATGATTCCTAATGAAGATGTAATGGTAGTTGTAACTAATGAGGGCTATGTTAAAAGAGTTAGTCAAAAAAGTTATAAATCAAGTAATGAAGAAACTACTTTAAAACCCGGGGATTATGTAAAATCTATTTATGATGTAAGTACTTTAGATAATTTATTATTATTTACAAATTTAGGTAATTATTTATATTTACCAGTATATAAAATAATTGAATGTAAATGGAAAGAATTAGGTAAACATATTAGTAATATGATTCCAATTAAAGAAAATGAAAAGATAATTGCGAGTATGATTTTAAAAGAAAAGAATAAAAATATTACTTTGTTTACCAAACTAGGATCTGTTAAACAAGTAACTTTACAAAACTTAGAAGTAACAAGATATAATAAACCAATGATGGCCATTAAATTAAAAGAAAATGATGAATTAATTAATGTGGAAATTAGTAAAGATGAATGTTTATTTGTAACCCATAATGGTTATTATTTACGGTATAAAACCTCAGAAATCCCTGTGGTTGGAGCGAAAGCCAGTGGCGTTAAAGGCATTAATTTAAAAGATGATTATGTTATCTATGCATCATCAATCTTTAAAGATCATAAGTATTTAAATATTCTAACTAATTATAATACTTTAAAAAGAGTATCATTAGCTAATTTAGTTTCGATTAGTCGAGCTAAAAAAGGTAATATGTTATTTAAGAAAGCTAAGACGAAAGATTATAAAATAAAAATTGCTTATTTATCTAAAGATGAAGATATTAATATTATTAAAAATGATAATGATTTTAAAGAAATTAATAATGAAGCTATATCTTTATTAGATTTAAATAGTACGGGAGTTAATAGTATTAAAGAACAAATAGATGAAATGTTTATAAAAAAAGGTATAATTAGTTTTAAAGAACCAAAAGAAGTTGGAAATGAAGAAAAAGGGGAAGAAAAACAATTATCTTTTTCGGAATTTATAGAAGATTTTAAAATTTAAGTCAAAATCACCTCTAAAAAACATAAAATTTAGTAGGTGATTTTTTTATGACAAAGATGGAAGAATTTAAAAATTTTATTAAAACTAAACCAGAGTTAGTCAAGTATGTGCAAAATGGCGAAATGACTTGGCAAAAGTTTTATGAAATTTATGATTTATATGGAAGTGATAATATCGTTTGGAGTAAATATCAGAGTGTTGATGATGTCCGGGTTAATAATACCGTAAGTGATGGGTTAAATAAAATTACCTCACTCATGAAAAATATGGATATGGAATCGATTAAAAGTCATATTAATACAGCTCAAAAAGCCATTGATTTTATGACTGATTTTACGACTAAAAAAGCTACACCTCCAGGAGTTACCAGCCTTAATAAAGGACCAGCTAGTCCCAGACCCTTAAATAAATTTTTTGAGGATTAAATTATGCAATTAGCCAAGCAAATGGAATTAAGAGAAAATCCCAAATTATATAATTATTTAAAAGAAAATAGTTACTATTTAAAGAATTTTAATCGGGATAATATGGAGGTAAAAAACTTTGCTCAAGAGATGAAAATTAAGTATAAAGAAAGAGTAACTGATAAGTTAAATAATGCGGCGAAAAACATGGAATTAATTAGTTCTGTCCTAAATGTTTTTAAGTAAAAATCATTGACTAATGTCCTCATTTATAGTATTATTTAATCATAGCGAGGTGTCATTAGTGAAAACGGTAAAGAGTAATTTATACGATATCGAAATTAATGATAAAAATGGTTTTACCTTAATCGAATTATTAGCCGTTATAGTTGTTCTAGCAATCGTTATGTTAATTGCTACAAATGCCGTATTACCTCAAATGGATGAAGCCAGGAAACAAGCCTTTGCCATTGAAGCTAATGGATTAGTTAAATCTGCCCAACAATATGTTGTTATGCAAACTTTGACTAGTAATTTGGTCATAACTGATACAAAAAGTGTTTGTGTGACGGTAGAACAGTTAGTTAAAGCTGGTCAATCGGAGCTTGATGTAACAAGTTATAAGGGAAAAGTTATTGTATCAAGGGTACCTAATAGTACGGTTTTATTATATAAAGTTTATCTTAATAATGGGGGATTTATGATCGCCGGAGGAGGCGTTAATGCCGAAAATAATGCTAATATTTCCATTACCAAGGAACATATAAAAGCCTATACTGCCGCGGATTTCCCTTCTAGTTATACAACTTGTTCTTAAAAAAAGCTTTATTTTTAAGCTTTTTTTGTTATAATAAAGGACTAAAGGGAGATAAAAATGATTGATAAGGGGAGTTTGGGACTAAAATATTTATTAATGTATTGTCAGAATCCTGATAATAATTATTTAAAAGTAGTAAAAATATGTTTAAATGAAATTCGGTTTTGGACTTCATTAGAACTACTTTTAAGTAATAATGATGCAATATATGATAGTATTCCGGAATATTTATTAGAAGATATTTTTAATGAAAAAAAGATTATGCGAAGTGATCATGTTTATAATAAAGACTTACCGGAATATTATGAATATGGAAGTGGCTATAAAGGAGTCGCTGATGGTAATTATAGTAATCAATTTCGCTTACTTCGTAATGCTTTAGCTCATGGGCAATTTAAGTTAGATGGTAATTTAGTAAGAGCTCGAAATATGGGATATATAGCTGTATTTGATATTAAGTGGTTTGAAAGTTTAGTAACTTTAACTTTATCTAGTAGTGATAATACGTTACGAAAAGATATGAGTAATGTAAGTGCTTTATATAATACCATGGAAGAATTACCAGTTAAACATGAAGACTTTTTAAAATATATTAGTGATGGTAATTTAATTTTTATTAAATTAACCTTAAAAAGAACTGGACAAAAAAATATTAAGAATTTATTAGATTTAAAAAATATTGATGCTAGTCGAATTAATTTTGTTTTAATAAGTTCATTATTTTTACATGTTTTACAAATGGTTTCTAATGAAAGAGAATATAAGCAAAATTATTTTTATACAGATTTAAAAGAAGATATTAATAAAGTTTTAAAAGGTTTTAAAGATATACTTAAAGCGGATGTTATTTATCCTAATATTAATACTCCTTTATTTGCTAATCCTCAATTTCAGGATTTACCAAGTGCATTTAAAATTCAAATGATTATTAGTGAAAAATGTAGTAGTATTGATCAAGCAAAAGTTCATGGCACATCAATTCATTTACTTCAATATTATTTTAATTTATTAGAGCAAAATGAAGAGATGCCTGAGAATAATTATATTTTAAATCAAACTAGTAATTTATTAGTTTTAGCTTATACGGCTAGTCTAATTATTGGACATAATATTTGGGATAATTTTTATTATAAAAAAGACTTATTAGATAAATATCAAGGAAGAATAAGTTATCGTTATGTTAAAGCGGAAAATGTTTATAAATATATGATTAAAAATGTGCAAAGAGCTTGCACCGAATTAATTACTTATGATGCTCCTTATTATTTACAAGAAAAATGGACTTTACAATTAGAAAAATTTATTGATGATTATGATTCTTATCGTTGCAAAGATGCTGATTTTTACTTTTTTCGGTTTATGCGTAATGCTTTAGTCCATAATACCATTACTATCGAAGGGGATTTGATTCATTTTTATAATATTCATCCCGATTTAACCATTCCCACATATTCTAAAAAAAAGAAGGTTTGGCAAGAAAAAACGATTAGTAAACCGGAACCTATATATGAAATATGTCTTAAAAAAAATGATTTAATAGATTTTGTTACTGATGTTTATAGAGAAATAGGGATTGATAATAAAGTAAATATAAGTAGTTGGACAAAGAAATTAAATAGGTAATTGTTATTTAAGAAAAATATTTATTAACATATATTATTAAGGGATATCTATGAATATAACTATTACTGTGGTGGTTATGTTGGTCGCTTATACTATTCATGCTTTAGTTGAAGCTTTCTTACCCCAAATTCCTGTTCGCTTTTCACCAGTTTTAAATGTTTTAATTGCTTTAGGAAGTGGCTTTATTTGTTATTTTTTAAAGTTAGAACCCAGTTTATTAATTGCTATTGTTACTTGTTTTATGGCAACATTAAGTGCCGGAGGAATGGGAAACTTAATTAAGGGACCCCCAAGAAATAACCAAAGATGAAAAAGCATAATTTTGTGCTTTTTTTTCAGGTTAAAAACTATTATTTAACAAGGGGGATAAATATGTTTTATAATAATATTCATACACGCATTCGTTATGTTTTTTTGATTGTTTTAATTTGTTTAGTGATAACTATTGGACGAGTTTTTTATATTCAGGTTTTTCAATATGAAAAATTAGCCACCTTAGCCGAATCTTTATGGAGTAGAAAGTTGCCAATCATGGCTGATCGGGGTGAAATTATTGACCGGAATGGGGAAGTTTTAGCGACTAATATTACGACAACTTCGCTGGTGGTTATTCCCACTCAAATTAAAAATCCCGAGGATACTGCCCAAAAGCTAGCCGAAATTCTTAATTGTAGTTATGATGATATGCTTAAGCATGTAAAAAAAAGGACTTCTATTGAACGAGTTCATCCCGAGGGTCGCCAGTTAGATTATCAAACTGCGGAAAAGATTGATGCTTTAAAATTAGATGGCGTTTATTTAGTTAAAGAATCAAAAAGATATTATCCTTATGGGGAATTATTAAGTCATGTTCTTGGGTATGTTGGGATTGATAATCAAGGTTTATCAGGACTAGAGCTTTATTATGATGATTATTTAACTGGGGAAGATGGCAGTATTAAGTATTTTTCTGATGGGAAAGGACACCGGTTAGAATTAGCCGAAATTTATGAAGCTCCTACAAGTGGGGTAACATTGCAACTTGCCATTGATATTCGTTTACAAGAAGCAATCGAAAATGAACTTAATAATGCTATGAGTAAATATAATGCTGACCGGGCTATTGCTTTAGCGATGAATCCTAAGACAGGCGAAGTTTTAGCGATGGCAAGCCGTCCGACATTTGATTCTAATAATTATAAAGATTCTACAACGGAGGTTATCAATCGAAATTTACCAATATGGATGACTTTTGAACCAGGGTCAACATTTAAAATAATAACGTTGACAGCGGCTTTGGAAGAAAAAACAATCAATTTATTTGAAGGTCAATTTCATGATTCAGGAAGTATTAATGTCGATGGAGCCACCATTCATTGCTGGAAGCATGGGGGACATGGCACCCAAACCTACTTAGAAGTAGTAGAAAATTCTTGTAACCCGGGATTTGTTAATATTGGTTTTACTTTAGGAACTGAAAAATTAATGAGTTATATTCATGACTTTGGTTTTGGTTCTAAAACGGGGATTGATTTAAATGGAGAAGGTCGGGGAATTTTATTTAAAACCGAAAATATGGGCAATGTTGAAACCGCCACCACAGCCTTTGGGCAAGGGGTTAGCGTTACACCTATCCAACAAGTCAAAGCGGTTAGTGCCGCGATTAATGGCGGTTATCTTTATACCCCTTATATTGTTAAAAATTTTTTGGAAAGTGAAACTAAATCAGTAATTAAAGCTGTTACTCCTAATAAAGAAAAACAAGTGGTGAGTGAAGAAACTTCCAAATTAGTGCGTTATGCTTTAGAAAATGTCGTAGCTAAAGGTTCAGGTCATAATGCTTATATTGAAAACTACCGGATTGGGGGTAAAACCGGAACCGCCCAAACCGTGGAAAATGGTGTATATTCGAGTAATAAATATATTTTATCTTTTATTGGCTTTATGCCGGCGGATGACCCTGAGATAGTGGTGTATGTAGCTATTCAAAATGCCAAAAATGTCGTCCAATATGGGGGAACAGTTTCGGCACCAATTGCTAAGAATATATTTCGTTCCGCGATTGATATTTTAGATCTAAAACCATCCAAAGAAACTATTCCCAAAGAATATACTTGGTTAGATACTAAGTATGTCGTTTTACCTGATGTAGTTGGGAAAACTTTAGATGAAGCTAAAAAAGAACTAAAAGGCTTTAAAATTGAATATAGTGGTAGTGGGGAAGAAGTCGTTTATGAATCACCTGATGCCGGTATGTATGTCAAAGAGGGATCCACGGTGACCTTGATGTTAAATTAACTGTCAAAATTTGTCAATTTATAATTAATGGTAAATGATTAAAAAAGTTTTATAGTATAATTATAGTGTGAGGTGTAATAGATGTTAATATTAGCAAAAGCAGCCATGGCAATTATGTTAGGCTTTGTTTTATCCTTAATTACTGGTTTAATTGTTATACCTATATTTCAAAAACTTCATTTTGGACAATCAGTTAGTAAATTTATTTCGAAAAGACATTTACAAAAAGAGGGAACACCAACTATGGGGGGAATTATCTTTATTATTCCTGTCATTATTTCCTTAATTGCTCTCTACTTAAGAGGAAGTATAAATATAAGTTATAATTTAATTATAATCGTTTTTGTCTTTTTAACTTATGGCTTTTTAGGTTTTTTAGATGATTTTTTAAAAATAAAATTTCATAATAATGAAGGAATATCTTTAGTTAGTAAGTTTTTAGTGCAAATGATTATTGCTTTAGTATTCTTTTATTTATTTATGAAAGGGGGAGGAGATTCTACTGTTAAATTTACGTTCTTAAATTTATCTATTCCGTTAGGTTGGACTTTTGGTTTATTTATTTTATTTCTTTTAGTAGGAACAACTAATGCGGTTAATATTACGGATGGCTTAGATGGCTTAGCTGGTGGGTTATCTGCGATTGCTTTCTTTGCTTTTGGCATTATTGCTTGGAATTGTGGCTGGCTGGAAGGTTATCAAGAAATTGCCATTTTTTGCTTCTTGCTAGTTGGTTCTTTAGTTGGGTTCTTAGTCTTTAATACCCATCCGGCTCGGGTATTTATGGGGGATTTAGGTTCGCTAGCTTTAGGAGGTGCTTTGGCAAGTATCGCCATTATTACCAGACACGAATTATCACTAGCTTTAATTGGTGGCGTATTTGTGGTCGAAACCTTAAGTAGTTTAATTCAAATTATTGCTATCAGACAATTTAATCGAAAAGTATTTTTGAAAGCCCCACTTCATCACCATTTTGAGGAACTCGGCTGGAAAGAAACGGATATTATTAAATTATTTTGGGTTATTGGTTTTATTTTAGCCATGGCGGCTATAACCTATGGGGTTTGGTTATAAAAGATAAAAAGGGGGAAACTATTTTTGCGAAAATTTGATAAATTATTGGTTGGAGCAGTAGTTTTAATTGCCAGCTTTGGGATTGTCATGATTTATTCTGCAAGTAGTATTTGGGCAAATTATAAATTTAATGATTCTTTTAAATTTGTCAAAGCTCAAGGAGTTTTTTTCTTAATTGGTTTAATATTAATGTATTTTTTCGCTAAAGTTGATCACCAAATTTTTTATAAGAAAGCAAACTTAATTTTATTGGTTTGCTTTTTATTATTAGGGCTTGTCCTTATTCCTGGAATAGGTAGTATTCGCAATGGTTCTCGCAGTTGGTTTGGGATTGGTGGTTTTGGTATTCAGCCTAGTGAATTTTCGAAAATTGGCTTAATTATTTTTGTTTCTAAATATTTAAAAAATAATCAAAGAAATATGCAAGATATTAAAAAAGGAGTTTTTCCCTTATTACTAGTCATTGGTGTTTTCTTTGTTCTTATAATGTTAGAACCCGACTTTGGGACGGCAATGGTTATTGTTTTAACTTTGGTTGTTTTAATATTTATATCGGGAGTGAAAGTTTCCTTTTTTGTTAAAGTAGGCTTATTAGGCTTAGTGGGGATAGTCGGTTTAATTATTGTGGCACCTTACCGAATGATGCGAATTGTTGCCTTTTTAAATCCTTGGAGTGATCCTTTAGGAAGTGGGTATCAAATTATTCAGTCTTTATATGCAATTGGCCCGGGCGGTTTACTCGGGCAAGGGTTCTTACATTCAAGACAAAAACAATTTTATTTACCTGAACCCCAAACAGATTTTATATTTTCCATTATCTCCGAAGAATTTGGTTTCTTAGGTATCCTAATTATCACGTTTTTCTTCGCTTTCATTTTTTATCGTATTGTTAAAATATCTTTGCAAGCTAATGATTTATTTAGTAAGTATTTAGCTTTTGGTCTCGGCTGTGGCATAATTATTCAAGCTCTTTTAAATATTGCCGTTGTTATTGGTTTAGTTCCTGTTACAGGGTATGCCCTTTTGTTGTACTCATAACTACAATCAAATTTTTCCCTTATTATAAGGGCATTCGTGAGATTATAGTA
>CANQCI010000030.1 GCA_947589675.1 uncultured Bacilli bacterium
CACTGGTTCTGTTGGGGCTACCGGAGGCACTGGTTCAGTTGGAGCTACCGGAGGCACTGGTTCTGTTGGGGCTACCGGAGGCACTGGTTCTGTTGGGGCTACCGGAGGCACTGGTTCTGTTGGGGCTACCGGAGGAACTGGTTCTGTTGGGGCTACCGGTGGAACTGGTTCTGTTGGGGCTACCGGTGGAACTGGTTCTGTTGGGGCTACTGGTGGAACTGGTTCTGCTGGGGCTACCGGTGGAACTGGTTCTGCTGGGGCTACCGGTGGAACTGGTTCATTTTGAACTCCACCACTTGGTTTATAATTATTCTTTAGGGATTCAAATGAAGCAATCGGTAAAGTTAATTGGGAAAAGAAAATATCATCACCCATTATATTAGGTGGTAAAGTGATATAATCAACTTGATTACCAGAAATAATACTCCTTAATAATTCTTTAACAGAACTCCATTCATTTTGATCTTCAATCTTTGATAATTTTACTCCATCAAATTTAGATACCAAAATTATTGGTAATCCCATTGTTCCATTTACTTCATTATCAAGTATAACATATTGTCCCGCACTACCTTTAAATGCAGATACTAATGGTTTTTCTAGCGTATTACCAGAAGTTAAAGCTATTGTTATCTTATCCACATTAATCAAATCCCTTCTTATTTTCTACGTTACCATTATAACAAAATAGTCCTTTTTTTGCAATTACTTTAATTTTTTTAAAATAAAGTATTTACAACCATAAGCACAATATTTTTCTAAATATTCATCTATTTTTTGATAATCATTAATTGGTTTAAAATTTTTATTACTTTTTTCATTAAAACCTTTTAAACGAATTTTACCATAGGCATAATCTCCTAAAATATAATCAAAATTTTCATAATAATCAGTAATTTTACTTTCTATTTCTTCTTTATTAAAGGCATCTTTATAGTCCTTAATAATATCATATTTTTGATTGTTTAAAATTATTTCCATAAACTCCCTCTTAAATAATTATAAATGTAACAATACATACTAACATAATCGTAGTACAAATAACTCCCATAACTAATAAAATATCTACATACCCATTTCCAGAAGTTATTCTATTTTGTTCTTTATCATATTCAATAATTGCCTTTTCTAATAGATAATCTTTATTAATAGCATTTTCTCTAATCTTAAAAAAGTCATATATTTGATGATTTATTTTATCAATTTGTTCACCAGTCATCGCATTTATCTTATCCATCGTATAATTTAAAATTTCATAAGCCCAGGGATTTAAAATATGTTTTTCCCTTGGAATAATAATTTTAACATTCTCTTTCATTTCTTTTTTAAAGTATTCATCTATTTCATCAGTATTTAAAGCCATTAAATAATTATAAGATAATCTTAAAGGATTAGGTGTTTTATTAGTATACAACAATTCATAAAATTCTAAAACTTCTTTTTCAGTTAAATGAAAATTTAATTTTTTACAAATTAACATATCTATTAATTGTTTTTGAATTGTTATAAAATAAGGATTAATTTTTTTGACTTGTAATTGTTCATTTTCATTATTAATTTGTAAAAATAAATTTAAATTAGTAAAAAATTCATCTAAATTATTGCGAGGATAACCAAACTTTGCTAAGTTTTCTTTCAATGCTTCCTCATTTTCAGTCATAAGCGGGTTTATAATATCAAGTTCACTATAAATTGAAACAAGTAAACGAATAACCACAGTTAAAAAAGAATTATAGGTAATTCCCATAGGTTGGTCTTTACTAACTTGATAATCATTTATAGCTTTAGTAAATGCTTCATTTATAAATACTTGATTCACACCTATTCACTCCTATTATTCTTTGATTATACCATAAGATTTAGGTTATGGGAATATCTAAATTTGCACTTTCATTTTCAATTACGCCATCATAAAATTCTGGCACCCGCCCATTGATAACTTTGCTGGCTACTAAAACATCATAATTTACCTCTATTTTATCTTTTATCACAGGTGTTAATAACTGTTCCGAAATATTAATAGTAACAAAAAGTTCAACCAAAGCATTATTATAACCATATTCTGTTATTTGACTTTTAATATTAGTTAATACAGCTCCATCAAAATTAATCCGTGTATAAATATCTGGGCCAAAGCTTGTTAACAAAGGATTATTACTCGCAACAAAAAGGGGCATCTTTAGCATTAATCCTCGAGGAGTTGGACTAATCTCTTCATCTTGAACATCACTATAATAACCAGTTTCTAAGTCATTTATCTTTTCATAAATTACATCGGTAATAATTTCCAAAGCTTCATAAGCTTTATCTAAATTATAATCAACATAAAGAATTTCCCCATTCTTATTTTTATTAATAACTAATATATTTTCTAAATTCTTATCATTTAAAATATCATAACTAATACTATTACTTAAAAAATTATTCGTAAATTTTTCTAATTTAACTTTAGCACTAACAATTAAAGGTTCTTTAACATATTTATAATATGTTTTTAAAAGACTATAAGTCAAAAAAAATATCAAAAATACAATAATCATTATAATTTTTGATATTTTAATTTTTTTCTTTAGTCTTTTTCTCATAATATATCATATGATTTTAAAATTCTAATAATGTTTTTAAAAACAAAAATAAACCGGTTAAAAAGACTATCACTAAAACTATTATTAATAACTTAACCCATATTCCTAATTTTTCTTCGGCATTTTCATTTTGAATGATATCATTTTTCTTAAATATATCAAAATCATTATAAAATGATTTATCCATTTTTTCTTCTTCAATACTACTTGTAACAATTGGTTTAGGTTTATCTTTTTCAATATTAGCTAATTCTTCTTTTAAGCCCTTAATAATTTCGGTATCATCACTTCCCTTTAAATCTGGGAACATATCAAGAGGATCATCATCACTGGCTTCTTTGTTATCAGTTAAATTATCATCTTTATTAATATCTTCAATTAATTTCGCAATGTCGATATCTTCATCGTCATCAGCTTCTTTAACTTCTTCTTTATCAACATTTAAATTTAAATTATTAAGAATATCAAATTGCGTATCTCTTAATTTTTTCGCCCGAGCTTCTTCATATGTTTCTTCTTTACCATCCTTAGCCTTAGCTAAAAAACTATTAATGTCATATTCTTTGGTGGAAGACTCAGGAACAATCGACTGCCTCGGAACATATTCTTCTTCCATTTTAATGGGAGCTTTTCTTCTTTGAGGTACGTTTTGATAATTATCATCAACAATTTTCTTTATTTGTTCAAGATTTATATCTTTTCCTTGTTTTCCAAGAACGGTAGCATTATTATTAGGTTCATAATCATCGATGCCAACATCATTAATATTTCGATATAAATCTTCATTTTTATCTACCCTAGACATCTTACTGCTATTTTCATAATACTTATTCATTCTGGAGTTCATATTTATTTTACCTCACTATGATAATAACATACTTTAAAAAATTTTAAAACAACTTTTTTCATAAATAATTGATTTTTCCTTCATCATTTTATATAATTACTAATAGAATTATGAGGAGGAAATTTATGAAAAAATTAGAAGTTGATAATAGTAAATGTATTAGGTGTGGAGCTTGTTATTCAATGGATGATACCCACTTTGCTCCAGATGATGAAGGAGCATCTACTGTTGTTAGTCAAGATAACATAGATGACCCAATCGTTGATACAGCTATTGAGTCTTGTCCAACTGGTGCTATATCTAAGAAAGACGAATAAAAAACTTGCGAGAAAAACCTCAGCAAGTTTTTTATTTGTTTAACTAACAAATGTTGGATATCCATCACTCCCCTTTTGCCATTTAACTAGTTCATAGCCAGCAAGCATACTATCTATACTACTTAGATTAATTCCCTTTATATTTTCATTTAATTGATTAATAAAACTTTGATTTTTTAATTCTGAATCTGTAAATGAAGTAAGATTTCCAGAATAATTACTTCCTAATACAGCCGAATTATCTTTATTTACATTTTTATAGTAGCTATTTTTAACTTCATAGCCAATAACTGTTGCACCATCTATCCAACTTATACCATAATTTCCTAATTTACCTTTTATATCCCCAATATTATATACATTATTAACTTTATAATTATACCCATAATAAGCAAACTCAGCTATACCATTTGCATAATTAGATGCCGATGTTACACTTCCTGTGTTATAGCTATTTATTATATAAAGATTATCTCGACAATTAGCATGGCCAACTAAACCAGCCGTTAGGGATAAAGCATTAACATTTCCCGAATTATAAGAATTTAACACAGAAACACGTTGTAATATGGTATTCCCAGTAGTTGAAGTACCTGCGGTATATCCTATTAAACCACCAATCACGTTACTAGTACTATTATTTACTATATTAGAATCGTCAATACTTCCTTTATTATAACTTTTATCAACTATTATTTGACCACCAATAGCATGACCAATTAAACCAGCGACATAAGTACCATTTAGAATATCTGACTCATTATAGGAATTATTAATTAAAACGTTAGAACTACTTACTAAGCCTACTAAACCACCTAAATCAATTTGATAAAATTGAGTATATTTTAATTTTTGGCTTTTAATAATATTTTTATTAAAGGAATTATTTATTGTTAATTCCTTACCATTAAAACCTACTAAACCACCTAATCTAACATTTATTTCATTTTCAATATTAGAATTAACTTCTCCATAATTTTTGCCAGAATTTATCGTTAATTTTCCGGCATGGTAACCAACTAATCCTCCAGCATAACTTATGCTATCATGGGTACCATCAATTAAAATTTTTCCTCTATTTTCAGAAGAATCAATAGTTAATTGTGTTGAAGATGTAGCATTACCCACTAAACCACCACCAATGTGTCCATAAGTATCAGTAATATTTCCCTTATTTTGACAATTTTCAATTGTAACATTTGAAGGACCTCCGATGGTTCCTATAATTCCACCTACTCCGCCTCCATTAGCAACACTATTTTCATTACTACTATTAGTAACTTTTACATTACCACCAATATAACCAATTATCCCTCCAGTTTGATTTAAACCAAGTTCATTATAACTTTTAAAAACATTAACATTACTATGTACATTATTAATATTTCCAGCATCTAATCTAGCAATTATTCCAGCTTCATCCGCGGTAATAGAAGTTTTTACAGTACCATTAACCGTTAAATTATTTATTGTTGCATTTACTCCATACCCGAATAATCCAACATAATGAGCTGCACTAGATTCTCTTTCTGTAATATTTATATAGAGAGAAGAAATACTGTGAGAATTACCATCAAAGTTTCCCGAAAAAGGATTACTATGTATTTTTCCAATTGGTTTAAATCCACTTACAGTTGTAAGCTCTGTTAATATTGTTTCTTTTACTCCATTACCATTTATATCTTTTTCAACTATAGCATCAGCATTTTGATAATTATCTTTATTTTGAAAATCTATGTCATTCATTAATTTAAAATATTCATTTGCAAATGTTTTTCCACTATTTACATCATTACTTAACTTTACTAAGTCTTCAACTGTTTTTATTTCATAAGGAAATTCTTCACTCCCATATTTTCCCGTAGTTATACTTTCTTCCCAGGGATTGGATGGCATTTCTTCTTCATCAATAGCTCTTACCTTTATTTCATAAACCGTTGCTTCATCTAAGGCATTAATGGTATAGGTTGTTTCCGTAAAATCATGCCATTCATCTTCACTATTTAATTTATATTGATATTTAATAATTTTTGCTGATTTAGGCGTAGCACTAACATTTAAAGTAATACTTGTTGGCATCACACTATATGTTACATCATTTATGATCGGTATTTCATAATTATCAGTTGTAACTATCGTTTCATAAATATTACTTTGATACCCTTCCTTATCTTTAGCATAACTAAATACTTTATAGTTTTGATTTGGTTTTAACTTTTCTCCATCATCTGTAGTTGTAAACTCATAAGTGGCTTCTTCACTTTCATGATAACTATAACTTAAGGCATCAGCAACTTCACTGATACTTAAGGCTATTGGTTCTTCATCAGTTTCCGTAATAGCATAATAATATTTATCAATCGTATTGGTTCCTTCTTCATATTCAAGTGTAGCACTTACACTCTTATATGTAGTTGTTGATATCATATTTTTGATTTCGGCTAAATCATAAGTATCTAAATCTTTTGAAGTAATTAAAATACTTCCTGTAAATGTTTTACCAGCATTATCATTTTGATCACTTTCTAAATTTACCAAGGTAACTTCTATTTGCCATTCATCTACTTTAGCTTCACCATTTGCATCTATTTCATATCCCTTTACTATGGGATATGCGGCTCTTTTTTTATTAGTTATATCAAAACCCTGATTTAAAGTATAATTAAATCCTTTCATTTCTGTTATTTCTTCACCTAAAGGATTAATTACTTTTAACATTAATTCTGGTTTTAATTCACTTGTTGTATATTCAAAATCATTATTTTCAATTATTAAATAAACATTATAAGTGTCATGAGCAATGTTAGTTGTATTATTGGGCGTAAGGGTAGCTGTAACTGTACTTTTATCAACAATGCTTTCTCCCCCCTTTTTAAAATTATCTTGATTAGCAACAATATTTATTTTATCCCCATTAGTAAATGATAGCAAATCAGTGGTGTCAGCACCAACTTCAATTTGGGCACTTCCACCTGTCCCTTTTTGAGCAACGAAATAAGCGTAGGTTGCACTTATAACAATAAATAAAAGTAATAAAAATGTCGTAATTGTTATCTTATTTATTTTATTTTTCATTACGTACACTCCATTCTAAAATTCATTATAGGCAAAATATACCTATTAGTCAATAGGCATATTTTGCCTGTGCTATTGTATAGCTGGTGAAATTAATGAACAGACTTAAAGAGTTAAGAGAAGATAAAGATTTATATCAAAAAGATATAGCTAATTTAATAAATATAGACCAATCTAATTATAGTAAATATGAATTAGAAAAAATTAATATTCCCATTGAAACATTAAAAAAACTAGCTGATTTTTATCAAACTAGTACTGATTATATTTTATATCGCACAGATGAGCGAAAGCCCTATAAAAAATCTATAATGAATAAATAATTTTTTTATTTTAAATTATATAATTTCTTTATTTCTTTAATAGTTAATGCTCGATACTCCCCAAACTTTAATCCTTTTGTCGTTAAAAAAGCATAACCTACTCTACTTAATCTAATAACATCATGATTTAATTCTTTAAATATTCTTTTAACAACATGATTTCGTCCTTCAACAATTGTTAGTTCAATCAAAGAAGTTTTCTTTTCTAAGTCTTTACTCTTAATCTTAAATTTTTTAATATCTACTCGGCGATTATCTAACATAATCCCTTTTTTTAATTTTATAATATCATCTTTAGATAAAAATCCTTCGATTTTCGCAATATAAGTTTTTTCAACTTCAAAGCTCGGATGCATTAAATGATTAGCTAAGTCACCATCATTAGTTAGTATTATTAAGCCAGTCGTATCATAATCAAGTCGTCCCACAGGATAAATACGGGCATCAGTATTAATTAAATCAGTTACCGTAATTCTGCCAGCATTATCCGTAACACTACTGATAACTTGGCGGGGTTTATTTAAAATATAGTATTCCCTTTTAACATCTTTATTAATTAAAACACCATCAATTGTAATTAAGTCATCAGGGCCAACCTTTGTTCCTAATTCTGTTACTACTTTACCGTTTACAATAACTTTTTCATTTTTAATTAACTCTTCTGCCTTCCGGCGTGAGGTATATCCATAACTAGCGATAACCTTTTGTAAGCGTTCCATCTTCCGCCTCCTTGGCTATATTGTAACAAAATAACGCTTTAAAGTCTATATTTAGAAAAAAAGGGAAGTTAAGATAAAGGCAACAGTTATGCCCACTAAATCGGCAAACAAACCTACCCCTAGGGAATAACGTGTTTTTTTAATACCAATTGAACTATAGTATAGGGCTAAAACATAAATGGTCGTATCCGTACACCCTTGCAAAACCGAAGCTAAGCGACCTATATAAGAATCAGGCCCATATTTGCCAAAAATATCACTCATAATAGCTAAAGAAGCCGTTCCCGAAATGGGTCTTAATAAAGCCATCGGCATAATTTCCATGGGAATATTAAACCTAAGAAAAAACTTTTGAAATATGTTTAAGAAAAAGGGAACAAAATTACTATCTAAAAAAATATTGATGGCAAAGACCATGGCAATAATTGAGGGAAAAATATTAAAGGTTATCATTAAGCCTTCTTTAGCTCCCTCTAAAAAAGCATCATAAACATTAATTTTTTTCTTAAAACCATAAAATATAACACCTAAAACAAAGACGGGAATGACAATTTTCGATAATAAATTCATTAACTTTTTCTCCTTTTACGTATTATATAATCTAATAAAAGTCCCCCGATACTTGAACAGACTGTGGCTATAATCCCGGGCATAATAATTTCGGAGGGATTACTTGAACCTGTGGCTATTCTAAGGGCTAGTACCGTAGTTGGGACTAAAGTAACTCCGGCGGTATTTAAAACTAAAAAAGTAATCATGGGGGTTGAAGCTACTTCTTTATCCGGATTAATTTTTTGTAATTCTTGCATAGCTTTTAACCCAAAAGGTGTTGCGGCACTCCCTAGTCCCATCATATTTGCGGCAATATTTGAAGCAATAAACCCTAAAGCTTTATTATTCCTTGGCACATCAGGAAATAATTTCGATAACAAAGGTTCTACTAATTTAGCAAATTTATCTAAAAGCTTGGCTTCCTCAGCTATCCGCATAATCCCTGTCCATAACACAATTATTGGTAAAATTGACATAATTAATTCTAAAGCTTTTGTCCCATTAGTTAAAATACTATTATTTATAACATCAATATTGCCTGTAAAAAAAGAAAATATAATCCCAATTATAATTAAGAAAAACCAAATGTAATTTACCATTTTTTAAACCACCCTTTTACTTTATCCCAAAAACTAACCTTAGTTTTCTTTTTATTCAGAATATAAATTGGTTCTTCATGAATTAAAGTTTCCCCAATATAAATCTTCGCAGTACCAATTTTATCATTATTTTCAAAATGTCCTTTTTTATATAATTCATATTTAATACTTAATTTATTTTTTTCATTTTCTAAGACGGGTACATAAACATTATTTTTAACATATAAAGTTGCTTCTTGATATAATTTTTCTTTTTTGATTTGAAAATTATCTTTATCAATTACTAAAATACCTGTATATTTACTAAATATTTCTTCATATAAATCTTTATGGTCTTGAAAGTCATTAGGGTCATTTAAAGTAACAATTACGACATCAACATTATTCTTACTCGCAGTCGTTACTAAAGTCCTTCGGGCTTTTTGCGTAAACCCAGTTTTACCCCCGGTTGCATATTCATAACTATGAAGTAACCGATTTTTATTAGTCCAAGAATAAGTTTTATAATTAGTTTCCACTACCTTTTTCTTCGTCCCAAAGATTTCTTTAAACGTCTTATTTTTAACCGCATATTTCGTAAGAATTGCCATATCATAAGCACTAGATTTATTAGCCCGTCCATCATTTTCTTCTAAACCATGAGCATTAACAAAATTAGTATTTTTCATACCTATTTTTTGGGCGGTTTCATTCATTAAATCAGCAAACTTTGGCATACTCCCAGCCACTGTTTTGGCAATAACCACGGCGGCATCATTACCACTTCGAAGCATTAAACCATAAAGTAAATCTTTTAACTTTATTTTTTCCCCCACTTCAATATAAATGGCACTACCATAAGCTTTTAATACTTCTTCATCAACAGTTACCACCTGTTCTAATTTGCCATGTTCAATCGCCACAATTGCCGTCATAATCTTGGTAATACTGGCAATTAGCCTCGCTTCATCAATATTATTTTCATGAAATATTCTTCCCGTATTTAAATCCATCGCAATGGACGCAGAAGCACTTATTGCTTTAATATTTAACGGCATTAAGAGGACAACCAACAACCACAGTAATTTTTTCATATTATCACTCTTAAATTTTATGAAAATAAACTTTACTTCATACTAAAAAAAGGTCAATCGACCTTATTCTCCATCATAATTATATATTCCATGAATTTTTTCTAATGTTTCATCACTTAATTCATCAACATGCCACTTACCGTCTTCATCTTTACTAACTTCAATTTCCACATCATAACTTGTCGTATCCGTTAATTTTTGCATTTTATCTAATTTATAATCCATATATTTCTTCTCATCATAATTACCATTTTCATCTTGAAACTCTTCAATATTATTATTTAAATATTGAGCGGCTTCTTTTTGAACTTTATATAAATCATAAACAGTTAATTTAACATATACTATAGCTTTATCATTATGATATTCTTCTTTTTTTATTTCATATTTTAAATCACTATATTCTTTTTTCAAAATATCCCGATATTTTTCTTTTTGTTCATCAGTTAAATCTTCATGCTTAACGACATTTTCTAAATCAGCTAAAACCGCAGTACTTAAGCTTTGATACTGGTCTAAAAAAAGAGCCACAGCATCACTTGCAGTATCATTTTTTAAATTACAACCCACTAAAGCTATCAGACATATTACTAATATTAAACTTTTTCCCAACTTTTTCATTACTTCACCTTAATCTTAGTATGTCTTAAAACTAATAATTTATACATTATTATAACTTAATTTAATTAAATCATATATATGTACTGTTGTTTCATTTATTTCTTTTTCTAAACTATTTTGCATATCTTGATATATTTTATCAATATTATCACTAGTTTCTTTAAACCATTCTAAATATAAATACTTTAATTTATTTATATTTTTATCATGATATAATTTATTAATTTCTACTAAAATAAATTTCTTTATTTTCGTACATAATCTTATCTCTTTTTGGATAGGTAATGGTTCTATTATTTCATACTTTATATCTTTATAAACCGTTGTATAAATATATTCTAAAATACTTAATTCATCTCTTAAATTTAAACTACTCCGAGCAATAATTGTCCCATCATCTAAAAATTCAAAAGCACTAACATTATTTTTATCCGCAATTAAAGCGGCATAAGTAATTTTCCCTTTTTTCTTAATCGTTTTATTTTTTATTTCTTTTAAAAATTCCTCATCAACCCGACATTTATTTTGATATAAATCTTTAAAAGTTTTTGTATTTACTTGATATAATGGTATTTTCTTAATATATTCTAAATTATCATACTCTAACCATTCATAAAATAAATAATTTTCATCTAAAAAATTTAAAGTAATATCATAAAAATAGTTCATTTATATCTTTTCCTTTCCAAACCCTTATATATTAAAAATATGCCAATTGGTAAAAACCAAAACCATATTCTTCTAATAATAAAATTACCAAATTTTAAAATAGTATACCCCATGGTTAAAAGATTAAGATAAATTATGACAAAAAAGCCAAATAAACTACATAATATTATACCTATGATTATATAAATTAAATTCATTTGTATTATTATATAGATTTATGATAAAATTATGCTGGTGAGAAAATGAAAAAATGGTTACTAGTCGTTTTTATGGTTTTATTATTAACCTTAAGTGGCTGTGGGAAAGCGGAAAATCCCATTGTTACTATGGAGTTTCAAGATTATGGGGAAATTGAAATTGAGCTTTATCCGGATAAAGCTCCAAATACAGTGGCAAACTTTGTTAATTTAGTAGAAGATGGTTTTTATGATAATAATTATATCCATCGTGTTGTCCCTGGGTTTGTTATCCAAGGTGGTGACCCAGATGGTAATGGAACAGGTGGCCCTGGTTACACAATCTTAGGAGAATTTAGTGATAATAATTATAAAAATAATAACTTATCTCATACGCGGGGCGTTATTTCCATGGCAAGACAACCCGATGATATGAACTCTGCGGGTTCGCAATTTTTCATTGTTTTAAGTGATGATAATACTGCCAGCTTAGATGGACAATATGCGGGATTTGGGCGAGTTATCTCTGGCATGAATACCATTGATAAAATGGTTCGAGATGCTAGAATAGCGGATGAACAAAGCGGATTACTTGCCGAAAATTATATTATAACGAAAGCAACCGTGAATACTTTTGGCGAAAAATATCAAGTTAAAAAGTTTTAATAAAAGTATTTAGGTTTCTTAGTGGTTAATTTACCATAAGTCGCGGAGATTGCTAAATTAATTTTAGCAATCTTTTTTTGTTGTAAACATTTTTCTAATTCCATGATAACTCGTCTACTTTCTTCAATACTTTTTAAATAAAGTTCCATCACACTATTAATATTTTTTTCGCCCGTGATGGGATGTCGCCACGCAATCTTTTGATTTAAATCAAACTCTAAATATTTATCTGGATAATTATAAGATAAAAATTCATATTTTTTATGCCCTATTTTATCAATTAAAAGATATCCATAGCGTTTAATTTTAAACGGATCACACCGATATAACTTTAGAAAATGCCGAACATTACCCATGCCAGTTACCATCTTTTTCCCCACATCATTATGATAAACATTGGCAAATAAAGAATTTACTTTTGTTTTTAACCCATATTTATCTTTAAATTTAGGTATTCGTTTATAAACCGTATTAATATCATCAACTATTAAAGCATCAATCACACTTTCAAATAAAGAATGTTTCCCTTGATTACTTTTAGTCTTCTTAGTTTTATCATAAATACCTGTTAAATAAATGATAAAAGGATGAAAAATACTATCCGTAATATGATGGGTTATATAGCCATAAAAAAAACTTTTAAGAGCTAAGTCATCTTCCTTTATTAAAGCTTTTTGAAACCCTAAGGCTAGTTCGGCAAATTTAGTTTCTTGTAATTTCTTCGATAATTTACTTCTTTTCGGAAAATTAAAAAATTGTCTTAATTTAATAAAATATAATAAATCATGTCCTTGACATGCTAACTTATAAATATCAGGATCAACAAAATCTTTTATGGCTGTTAATACCGTTTTTCCTACCTCATTATGGGTAATTGTTCCCGCCATGTTATCACTTCCCTTTTATTATTATATAATATTTAGTGAAAAATTTTAACTTTTAATATATAATTATTATGGTGAGTAACATGGATTTAATAAAATATATTATCTTAGGAATTATACAAGGGATTACTGAACCTTTACCAATTTCTTCAAGTGGGCATATTTTCTTATTTAAAACAATCTTTAATACTAATTTATTTAATTCGCTAAATTTTGAAATTATTTCTAACTTTGGTTCTTTTATTGCTATATTTATTATCTTTTTTAAAGATATAAAAGATTTAATAATCGCTTTCTTTAGTTATATTTTTAAAAAAGAGAAAAGAGCTAAAAACTTAGCTAAGTTTAAATATTGTTTATATATTATTATTAGTACTATTCCTGTGGGAATTGTGGGGCTTTTATTTAAAGATAAAGTTGAAGAGTTATATTCCATTAAAAATCTTGCTTGGGCATTTCTCATCACGGCAATTGCTTTGTTCTTAGTCCGCAATTTAAAAGGAAGTAAAGAAGATAAGGATATTACTTTAAAAGATGCCATCATTATTGGCTTAATGCAAATGATTACAATTATCCCGGGTATCAGTCGAAGCGGGACAGTCTTAGTAGCTTGTCTATTATGTAAATTAAAAAGAGAAACCGCTTTAAAATATACATTTATTCTCTACTTTCCTGTTAGTGCGGCGACCATGCTTCTGGGAGTGAGTGATTTAATTAGTACCCCTGATGTTACGAGTATGCTTGTTCCATATTTCGCTGGTTTAATTGCTGCTGGTATTGTTACTTATTTTTCTTACGCTTGGTTAAGTGATTGGGTTAAAAAAGGTAAGCTTTGGAAATTCTCAATTTATTGTTTAGTGTTAGTTATTTTTATTCTTATTTATTTTCGCTAAAAATGTCCTTCGGGACATTTTTTACTTTCAATTAGATGTATTTAATTAGAAAAATACATCGTTTTAGACGTGGTTTCACTACATTTTGGAAGATGTATGGAAAAATATACCTAGGTGGTATAAAATGAGTATTGGAAGATTAAAAGAAATTCGGGATGATCGCCGCATCACCCAAAAAGAGATTGCCAAATTATTAAATACAACCCAACAGCAATATTCAAAATATGAAATAGGAATCCAAATGATTCCCGTGGAAAAATTAATAATTTTAGCTGATTTTTATCATACCAGTATTGATTATCTTTTAGGGCGAACTGATGAACGTAATCCCTACCCTAAATCAATATTAGATAATAAAACTAAAATTTTAGTCCAACAGTAAAAAGGAGCAAATCAATCATGCTCCTTTTAAAAGTGTGAGTTTGAGTTTATATGTTTTTTTAATTGTGTATAGTATTTTTTATTATTTACTTTTTTTCTTTAATCGATATTCATTCCTCCTTCAACTATCTACATGATACTATACGAATATGAAATTTTTATGTTGAAAAGATGAAATATTAAATCTTAATTCGGAAATAAAAAGTTGACCCTTTTTTAACCACACTAATTACGCCATATTCAAAGTGATGTTGCTCTAATATTTGTTTTACAATTGATAAACCTAAACCAGTTGATATTACATTCCGTTGATGATTTTTATCATCTTTATAATATTTATCCCAGATATATGGTAGCTCTTCTTTTCTTATTCCTTTTCCTGTATCTTTTATTTCTACTAAAACTGATTTCTTTTGTTTTTTAATATTTATATAAACACATTTATCATCCCCAGTATAATTAATAGCATTATTAATTAAATTATAAATTACTTGATTTATTTTCTTTTTATCCGCTTTAACAATTGCTTCTTTTGGCATACTAACTTTAAATTTATACTGTTCAGTCTTTTTAATTATTTCGTATTTTTTTAAAATATTTTTAACTTCAAAACATAAATCAAAAGTTTCAATATTTAATCTTAAAGAATTAGATTGCATTCTTGATAACTCTAAAATATCATTTACTAACAAAGTTAATCTATCAGTTTCATCAATAATTACTTCTAAATTCTCATTCATTTTTGCTCGGTCTTTATACGTAATATCTCTAATCATTTCCGCATAGGCTTTAATCATTGTTAATGGCGTTTTTAAATCATGGGAAACATTAGCCATTAAATCCCGTCTTAACTCATCAGTTTTCGCAAGCTCATTTTTAGCTTGGGTTAAAGTATTAGATAATTCATCTAACTCCGTAATACCTGAGGTATCAAAATCAACACTATAATCTCCATTACCAAGCTTCTTGGCTTTTTTAGTAATTCGCATAATTGGTTCGGTTATTTTATTCGCTAAGAAAATACTCATAATAATTGCCACAAAAATGCCAATTATACTTATATACATTAATTGTCTTTTAATAATAACAGTTACTTGTCTAATATCCTCTAAATTAGTATATAAAAAGATAAAAGAGTCTTCATCGTATTTTATCCCATAAAGTAAAGCTTCAATTTTTTTATCATCATTAACAAATTTATAGGATTTTTTAGCTTCATTACCATTTATAAAATTAATCATTAACTCTTTAACTTTTAAATTATTATTTGCTAAAGCACAACCATTCATTTTGATATTATAAGTAGCAAGATAATCTTCGGTATCTGTCAGGGCAATACAAATATCATTGCTATAAGCAATCTCTTGTAAGGTACTATCTAAATCCTCAGCACTAGTTATTTTATCCATGGTATTATTCATATTTTCAATTTGATTTTTTTCATAATATATATCAAAAATAGATATTTCACAAAACCATAAAATAATTAAAATAACAATATTAAAAGTTATTAAATAAAATAATACCTTAGCTTGAATACTACTATTTCTTATTATCTTCATAAGTAAATTTGTAACCCATGCCCCGGACAGTTACAATTAAATTTTTATATTTGCCCAAATGTTTTCTGAGCGTTTTAACATGGGTATCTATAGTGCGGTCATCCCCATAGAAATCATATCCCCAGATATTACTTAACAGTGTTTCTCTTGATAAAGCCACATTTTTATTATCAATAAAATATTTTAATAAATCATATTCTTTCGGAGTTAAATAAACTTCTTTCCCATCAATATAAACATCATGAGCAATATTATCTAATTTAATCCCCGATATTTCAAATACATCTTCTTTTTTCTCGCTTCGTTTAGTAATGGCTTTTATTCTTGCCACCAACTCTTTAGGACTAAAAGGTTTGGTAACATAATCATCAATTCCTAAATCAAAACCAATTAGTTTATCATACTCTTCCCCCCGGGCGGATAAAAAAAGAAAAGGCACATCTTTAAACTTCTTAATTTCTCGGCAAGCGGAATAACCATCCATCTTGGGCATCATTATATCCATAATGATAATATCAAAGTTTTCTTTTTTAACAATATTAACTGCCTCCGCTCCATCGGCTGCTTCCCGCACTTGATAATTTTCTAAAGCTAAATATTCTTTTATAACATCTCTAATTAATTTTTCATCATCTACGACTAAAACTTTCATGGATAAATCACCTATTTACTATTATATAGAGTATTTGTGAAAAACAAATGAAAAAGTACTTCTTAAACCCATTTAGGTTTAAGAAGTACCCTATTTTTTATATTCATAATTAAATTTATGAATTTCTAAATGTTTATCTGATTTATCATATTTCATCGCATATATTTCATAATCACCGGATATTTCGGGTAAAGTATTGTATTCTTTAGTAGTCATATTATAAAGAGAATAATAGGCATCATCATCTGCTTTAAGTTGGGAGGGAACTAAAATTTTTAATTCTGATTTTATATCTTTACTTAAAAGCCAATTACTACTATTTTCAATACTACTTACTAAATTCCTAACATCCTCTTTATCATAATAAGCATTTATTATGGTGTAATTAGTCTTATCTTGGTCAAAATATGTTCCCCAATCTTGAATTTCAAGTTCCCCATTATCGGGAAGCTGGGCATCGATTATATTTCTATAAGTATCTATTTTACTATAATCTTGAGAGAATGTTGGGAATAAACAAAAGGAACCATACACTAATAATAAGAAACCAATTATAAATCCTCCAACGATATTTTTAGTACATTTAAAACCAGCATTTTTATATTTAAAGCCAAAAATAATTGATAATAAGGGAAGTGGTAACCAACACCAAATTACCCAATAGTTTTTAGTAAAATTAAACCCATGCTGAGGATTAATTTTATCAACTAAAGATGTTGACCATAATGCTCCCCATAAACTACAAATTGCTATAATAAATAATATAATCATAAATTTATTAATAAAGTCAGGATTATGATATTTTTTAACCCCTTTAAAATTAGACCTATCACCAAGATGATTTTCTAAATCTTTAAATTTTTCTCTTATAAAATTTATCAGTTCTAAATCACAAGCATTTTTTTGAATAATTATTATTTTATTTCTTTTCCCAAACTTTAAATAAAAATTGGTATCGGTTTCAACACATCTCTCTATATCCCGATAATAAATTTTTAAAGTTTCTACTTCCCCTTTTATTAAGAAATAATCTTCATAAAATGCTAAATTAATGACTCGCTCATTATAGCCTTTTTTCTCTCTTGCCTTAAAAGTTCTTTCCACCAAATGTTCCAATCTAACTTTAATAGCTACCATATAAAATAATTCCAATATACAGAAAAATACTAAAGTTTTCCATAGACTTTGGGTACCAAGGGCAACCCCACCGGCAACTAGAAAAAACACTAAGGAAACATTAAGAACATAAGACCAATATATTTCGGGAAAATATTTAACTAATTTTTTATATTCATAAACATCAATTTTATTTTCACAAGTATATAAACACCCCTTACTTAATTTTTTATTTTTTATCCCCTTATTTTCTTCTTTTGTTTCCTTAGGAGAAACCACAATTTTTTCTTTGGACTTTTCTAAGTATTGAACATTCTTATTAAATTTTACCTTTTTAAACTTATTAATAATAAAAGCAATTACCAGTGAAACAATAAACCAAAAAATTAACATAATTACTAAAGCTACCCAAAATTCAAGCCAAGTCAAAGGTTCTTCCCCAGGCTCATCGGGTAAAAACATCCCCCAAAATAATAATAACGAAACACAAATTGCGGGTATTCCAAATAATATTTGAAAAAATCTTGATTTTAAAATACTATCTTTCTTTTTATCTTCTTTATCCAAACTAACCACCTCAGTAAAGTAACTATACTCATAAATTGATTATAGCATGAAAAAAAAAAAAAAAAATCTAGGGTTTTAACAAAATTTTTCCCACGCAATGTAAAGTGTTGTCAAACAACACTTTTGTTAAAGCCCGTTTTGTATGAAATTGCTCAGTGATGAAGCGTTTAGCTTCTATAGGGTAAAGTAATTCATCCTTAACCCTTTTCCAGTCAATTTGGTGATTATCTCTATATGTGGAAAGTAATTAACTTACCCCTTCATTTAGTGGTTTCACCTGGGTTTTAATCATACTTCACCCCTTATGTGGAAAGTAATCAATTTTTATCCCCACATAAGCAAATATTTGTTCATATTATACCTGTTCTTTTCCGAAATATCTAGTCCAAAATGAATATTGCATTGACTGGAAAAGGGTCTAAAAAAACACCG